>JBKBIZ010000059.1:0-18861 GCA_046293975.1 Hyphomonas sp.
CCTCGGTGAACGAGTCGAGATCGACCACGCGCGGGCCACCCGGGGCGACGAGGCTGCCGCCGGCGCCGCCGATGATGCCGACGCGGACGTTCGCGGGCAGCTCGGCGACGAGCTCCTCGACGCCCGGCCGCACCTTGCCGACCATGTCGCCGCCAACGTCTGCGCCCTTGGTGAAGATGCCGCCGCCCAGACGCGCAAAGATCGATATCAGCGAGGCGCCGAAACCGAGTGAGACCAGCGAGTCGATGATCAGGCGCTTCTGGCCTTCATCGCCCAGGCTCAGCCCCATCGGGCCCGTCAGAAGGCCGTAATAGCCAACGATGCCGATCAGCGCGAGACCAACCACGAGCATGCCCGTGACTGCGCCCGATTTGAACGCCAGCTTCAGGCCGGCATTCAGGCCCTGCCGCGAAGCTTCCGTCGTGCGCACATTCGCGCGCACCGAAACCAGCATGCCGATATAGCCCGCTGCGCCTGAGAGCACCGCGCCGATTACGAAGCCGACCGCCGCCTGCCAGTTCAGCAGAAGCAGCAGAGCAATCCCGACAACAACGCCGACGATGCCGATGGTGCGATACTGGCGCTTCAGATAGGCGTTTGCGCCTTCCTGGATGGCGGCAGCAATTTCCAGCATGCGAGCATTGCCCGCAGGGGCTTTCATGATCGATTGGATCTGAACCCAACCGTATAAGACTGACAGTATACCTGCACCAAGTGCGAGGGTGTACCATGTCATGGGCGTTCCTCCTTGCTTTCCCCGAGAAAACTCAGCCGGATTGATTCCGGTCTGGTCTTTTTTTCTTCTTAGACGGACTTGCCTGCCAGCCGGGCCGGATGCGCGCAAGATGCATCGCGTCTGGAGCGAACGGCAGGACGACCGACTCAGCCATGCTCGAAGGCGAGAGTTTCCGGTAAGTTAACGGGTTTTCCACAGTCGGTGGCGGTCAGTCCCGCCCCCTCGGCAAGGCGGCCAATCCGGGTCACTCGAATGCCCGAATTCTGAATGAAACCAGCAGCTTGAGGGTCGGCAGCGAACAGCAGCTGATAGTCATCCCCCCAGGAGGAAAGATCGATCATTTCCACAAGGCTGGCCGCCCCGCCCGCAAAGGGCACAAGGTCCAGCTCGACTTGCGCCCCCACCCCGCTCGCCGTCGCGAGACTCAGGAGGTCGCCCAGCAGCCCGTCAGAGATATCCATCGCCGCGCTGGCATGTCTGGAAACAAGCTCTGCAACGCCCAGTGGCGGCAGCTCCGGCGCCTGAAGCGCGCCCAGCCAGCGGGCGTCCCCCCGGCCTTCGGTCTTCCACAGATAGCCCCGCCGCGCCGCGCCGATTTCCCCGGTCACCCAGACGTCATCACCCGGCTTGCCCCCGCCCCGGCGGATCGGTCCAGCGCCCAGGCACTCGCCCGTCAGGGTCAGCGACAGGAAGAGCCCGCCCGGTGTCGAAACGGTGTCGCCGCCGGCCAGAAGGATGCCCCACCTGTCCAGTTCTGTCCCGAAACTGTCCGCGAATGTCCTGATTTGTCCTGGATTGCGCCCCTCCCGGGGCCATCCGAGCGTCAAAAGCGCCTCTCTGGGAACCGCGCCAGAGCCCAGAATATCCGACACATTCACCCGCACCAGCTTGCGCGCGACGGTTTCAATCGGATCGTCAGAAAAGAAGTGAACCCCCTCCACCATCGCGTCCACAGTCGCGATCAGGGGCCCATAACCCTTTGAAAGTTCAGCGGTATCATCGGTGAGGCCCGCCGCCCCCGGCGCCCTGGCCAGCGGCGCGAAATACTGGCGTATCCAGTCCTTCTCGGCCATCTTGGAGGCCCCTAGAGGCCCTCACGGCCAATGGCATAGAACCGCTCCCGGCGCTGCGCCCGCAGCTCCGCCGGCGTCATGCCCTCAAGCTCCAGCAGCGCAGCATCAATCGCCTTAGCCGCAGACGCCATAGCCCGTTGCGGGTCACGGTGTGCCCCGCCCACAGGCTCCTTGACGATGCCATCGACGATTTTGTGGCGCAGCAGGTCAGGCGCCGTAATGCCCATCGCCTCAGCTGCATCCTTCGCCTTGGTCGCGTCGCGGTAGAGGATCGACGCGCAGCCCTCCGGCGAGATCACGGAATAGATGGCATATTCCATCATCAGAACGCGGTTTGCCGCCGCTATGCCGATGGCCCCGCCCGACATGCCCTCGCCGATGATCAGCGTCACAAACGGCACGCCCAGCGACAGCCCGCGCTGGGTGCCCCGCGCAATCGCCTCGGCCTGGCCGCGCTCTTCGCCACCCTTGCCGGGATAAGCGCCTGCCGTATCGGGAAAGGACAGGACCGGCAGACTGAACTTCTCGGCCAGATCCATCAGTCGCACGGCCTTCCGGTACCCCTCAGGATGCGCCATCCCGAAATTGTGCTTCAGCCGTTTTTCGGTCGTACGGCCCTTCTCATGGCCGATCAGGACCACCGAGCGCCCCTTGAACCGCGCAATGCCGCCAATTATGGCCTCGTCATTGCCGAACACACGGTCACCCGCCAGCTCCTCGAAGTCCTCAAAGACGGTATTGATGAAGTCCGACAGATGCGGCCGGTCCGGATGCCGGGCGACCTGCGTGATCCGCCAGGCGTTCAGCTCAGAATAGATCTGTTTGAGCTGCTTGACCGACTTGGTCTTCAGCTTCGCCAGTTCATCGCTGATCAAGGGGCCATCCTTGCGCGCGGCAAGCGCTTCAAGCTCGGCAATCTTCGCGTCCAGCTCCGCAATCGGTTTTTCGAATTCGAGGTAAGTAGCCATAGGGGGTAACTAGCAATCCCGCTCCGCTTCGCCTAGCGGCTTTTCACCCAAGCGTTTTGGTCAGCATGACCACCGCCGGGAGGATAAGCACTCCCAAGAGAACCGGAAAAACAAATATAATCAAGGGCAATGTCATTTTTGCCGGTAAGGCCATAGCCTTTTCCTCAGCCATCAAAATCCGCCGCTGCCGCATATCTGCCGAGAAAACCCGCAGGGTTTGCCCCAAAGAAGTGCCCATTTCCTCAGCCTGGCGCAGCATCGTGGCCAGGGATCCGGCCTCTTCGATTCCCAGCCGGTCGGCAAAGGCGCGCCACGCCATCTTGCGGGATTTGCCCGCCCGCAACTCCAGAGACAGCGTCCGCATATGCCCCGCAATGATCGGATGGCGCAGCTCCAGTTCTTCCCCGACGCGCTGCACAGAAGCGTCAAGGCTGAGCCCGGCCTCCACGCACGCAACCATCAGATCCATCATGTCCGGAAAACCGCTGGAACAGGCCTGCTTGCGCTGGGCAATGCGGGTGTCGAGATATTTCCCCGGCGCTGCCAACCCGGCCAGCACCAGCGTGATCGACGCCAGCACCGGTACATATTTCGGATAGTCCTGAAGGTAAGGCAGGGCAAAGAACAGCCCCACCTGCGGGATCACCACACAGACGAACCGCGCGAAAAAATAGCGCGGCACTGCCTTCGGCCCGGTAAACCCCGCGAGGTTTAGCTTCGCCCGCGCCGCGCTGACCTCCGCGCCATCGGTTGGCGCCGCATTGTCGGCGATCCCCATTACTGCCTTGCCGAGCCGGTTTTCGCTCCGCTTCGGTTCGGCCGCCACAGTGCCCGGCCGGCGCGTAAGGCGCCGTTCGATGTCGCCAGCTTCCTGACGGCTGCGCAGAAAAGATATCAGCCCCGGCAACGCCAGAAGCAACGCCAGGAACCCGAGCACAACGGGGATGACAGGACCGGAAGAGAGCAGCGCTGACATTCATCCGTCTCCTTACATCTTGAAATTGATCATGCGGTTCATGACCAGATTGCCAATCCCCATCCAGACGAGCAGCCCCGCAAAGCTGTACTGGATCAAAGGCTCATGAATGACGCTTCCATAGAATTCAGGGCGCAGCAGGTGGATCGCTGTCATGACAATGAAAGGCGCCGAGGTCAGGATCATCGCAGAGACACGGCCCTCGGAAGACGCCGCGCGCACCTTGAGGCGCATGGTCTGCCGTTCACGGATGGTATTGGTATTGGACTTCAGCAGCTCCGTCAGGTTGCCGCCAGTCTTCTCCTGAAGGCGCACGGTCGCCGCAAACAGTTCCACATCCGGGTCGCCCGCCCGTTCCGCCATCCGCTGCACGGCATTGGTCAGCGACATTCCGTAAGATACTTCATCCGCCGTCATACCAAACTCCGTCCCGATCGGATCGGGCATCTCCCGCGCCACAAGACTGACCGCTGTTGCCACAGGATGTCCCGCCTCAAGGCTGCGGCAAACGATCTGAAGGGAGTCCGGCAGCTGGGCTGCCAGCTTCTTTGCACGCGCAGCCGCAATATGCCGGATGACAAGAACAGGCGCGCCAACAAGAACAACCAGAAACACTGCAATCGCAGGAACAAGGCCGCCGAGATAGACGAAAGCGGCCGCCCCAGTAACGCTTGCGCCGGCCACCGACATGGCCGCCCATTTCGCTGGCTGAAACTTCAGTCCCGAGCGCACGATCAGCCGGTTCAGCCAGTGAAGCGACATCGCCAGATTTCCATCCTGATCCAGCCCCCGGCTTTTGCGCAATTCCACCATCGCTTCATTATGGGTGTCATAGCGCGCTTTGAACTGGAGACGCCGGTTGACGATCCGCTGGGTACGGACATCTGACACCAGGCTGAGAACTGACTGCACGGCAAGGAACAAGGCGCCAACAGCCAAGACCACCGGAATCACCAGCCTGACATCAAGGCTCGCAAGATCAGGCAATCCGAACATGGCGCCCCTCTCGCTTCAGAACTTGCTCGACGGATCAAACAGACCCGCTGGCATGAACACGCCCTTGCGCTCCATCTCATCCACGAATTTCGGGCGCAAGCCTGTGGCCATGAAATGCCCCTGCACTTTGCCTTCCGGCGACGTGCCCGTCCGTTCAAACTTGAATATCTCCTGAAGCTGCACCACAGAGCCCTCCATGCCGGTGATCTCGGCAATCGAAATTACCTTGCGCGATCCATCCGAAAGCCGCGTCGCCTGAACGATGAAGTTCACGGCTGAGGCAATCTGTCCACGGATCGCCTCCTCGGAAATCTTCATGCCCCCCATCATCACCATCTGCTCCAGACGCGTGATCGCGTCGCGCGGATTGTTGGCGTGGATGGTCGCCATCGAGCCTTCATGGCCGGTATTCATCGCCTGCAACATGTCGAAGGCTTCTTCGGAGCGCACCTCGCCCAGGATCACCCGGTCAGGCCGCATCCGCAAAGCGTTCTTGACCAGTTCACGCTGACGGATTTCGCCCTTGCCTTCAATGTTCGGCGGGCGGGTTTCCATCCGCGCGACATGCGGTTGCTGCAACTGAAGCTCGGCGGCGTCTTCAATGGTGATCAGGCGCTCGTCCGGGCTGATGGCGGCCGACAACGCATTCAGCAATGTCGTTTTGCCGGAGCCTGTGCCCCCGGAAATAACGGTCGAGGCCCGGCATTTGACGGCGCCAAGAATGAACTCCGCAACTGGTTTCGGGATCGCGCCAAACTGAACCAGCTTATCCATCGTCAGGGGTGCTTTGGAAAACTTCCGGATAGAGACGAGTGGCCCATCAATCGCAATCGGCGCCACGGCGGCGTTCACCCGGCTACCATCCAGAAGACGCGCGTCCACCAGCGGCTGGCTCTCATCCACGCGGCGGCCCACAGCCGCCACAATCCGCTGCACTATGCGCAGCAGGTGGTCATTGTCAGCAAAGCGCACAGGCGCGAGCTGCAACTTCCCGCCCCGTTCAATATAAACCTGATTGCAGCCATTGATCAGGATATCCGCAATGGAATCGTCCTTGAGCAGAGGTTCAATCGGCCCCAGCCCGGTCATCTCATCCATCACGGCATCTGCAAACGAGGCCTCCTCCGCCGCCGAGAGCGCCATCTCTTCCTTGCGGATGATCTCGCTGATGATGCCGCGCACCCGGCGGCGCATGGTCTCATCATCCAGCTTGTCGAGCGCCGACAGGTCGAGCTCATCGATCAGCTTTGCATGCACACGTAGTTTGGCGTCCAGAAGATCAAATGAAGCCTGTTCAGCCTGCGCCTGCTTGGTCGAAACTGCGGGCGCGACTGGCTGAACGGCCGGCGCCGGAACGGCTTCGGGCACCTTGGGTACAGCGCTTGTAAATCCAAAGCGGCTCATTGTTTGGCTCGCTTCGCTTTATGGCTCGCCTCAAGGACAGCCAGCGCCTCTTCCGGAGCAAACTTGCGCACCAGCGTGGCGACGTCTGCCACCAGCAGGCTTTTGGGTTTCACGTCTGCTATGGGTTTTCCAAGATTGACCGCCGTGCGCGCTGCGTCCCAGTCCGATGTGATCGTCACATCAATCGTCCGCTCAATGGATTTCTCGGCTTTGTCCACAGGGAAACCCGCCCGGAATTGTTTCTTCGGGAACATCCGGTTGAGAACGAGGCGTGCTTTGGAGCCGCCCGCGCGCAGCGCGTCGATATCCCGGCACATATCGGCAGCCGCATGTAGGCTCGGCACCGTCAGCTCACTAACCACAATTGCCTGATCGACCGCCGCCAGAACCGGCTTGGTCCACGGCATCATGTGGCGCGGCATATCGAGAAGCACATATTCAAATGCCGCGCAGGTCACATCCAACAACCGCAGGATCGCCGCCTCGGTCGCCAGCGCGTCGGCATCAGGATTGCGCGGCGAAGTGATGATCGAAACTCCGTCCTCATGCTGCCAGCACCAGGCCGCCAAGAGCCGCTCATCCAGCCGCTCGGGTGCCGCCGACAGCGCTTTCAGGTCAAGCTTTGGAACCGCCTCAAGGAAAGACGCCGTCATCCCATCTGCAAGGTTGAGGTCCACCAGGCACACTTTGCCTGGCCCGACGATCCGCGCCAGCGCAAACGCGCTCTCGATCGCTAGCGTGGAAACCCCCGCCCCGCCCACGGCCCCGCGAAACGCCCAGCAGACAGACGCGCGCGGCGCATCCTTCTCGCGCTCGGAAACACGCGCCTCACACAGCCGCTCAAAGGCCCCCGCAATATCTGCCGCGTTCGCCGAACCCGGCAAGATATCCGACGCCTCAATCTTCATCAGAGCCCGGACCATATGCGCCGGCAACTGATCAGACACCACGATCACCACACTTGAGGGCCGCTCCACGGCCAGCAGCAGCAGCAACTGGTCCCAGCCCGGCATGCCCTGCTCGATCAGGATCAGCCCGCCGCCATGACGCAATACCGTTTCCGGCGGCGTCAACGAACTGGCATCAGCCAATTCCACGCAATAAGGCGCGAGCCCGTCAAGCACGCCCGGCCCCGCAAGCGCTGCCAGTGTGGGCAGAGGCCGCGCCGCGTTATCTGTAACTGCCTTGTGAATGGCAACGGCCCCCTGGCTCACTCTCCGCCTCCTGTGCCACCAGCATCGGCGAGTCTTTTCGTCTTGCCTTCATTCAGCGCTTGCACGGCCTTGGCCGCACGCACACCTGAAGTCGCTTCCACGGGGCGTGAGTTGGGCAAGTTCACATCCCGAACAGCCTGCGCCGCAATGTTGGCCCGCGTTGCCTCGCCCAGAACAAACTGGTCCTGCCGGTCATGGCTTGCACACCCTGACAGCACGCCCAAAAGCGCAATGCCGGAAACAATCAATGTTTGCCTGATATATATGGTCATTGTCAGTTCCCTGAATAATCTGTGAGATCGCCGGTCGTTTTGCCCAGCAGGAAGAATTCTGCTTCCGTTGGTTCGCCAATCGCGTCCAGCGGTGAAGCAACCCCTTCTGGATGCGAAAATGGCTGCACAAGACGCGGCGTCACGATGATCACCAGTTCCGTCTCATTACGCAGATAGCGCTTGGACGAAAACAACGACCCCAGTATCGGCACATTCCCGATCCAGGGCGTCTGGCGCACATCATTGCTGTAATTGTTCTGCAACAGGCCCGCGATAGCAAAGGCCTGCCCGTCATGCAGCTCCACGGTCGTATCGGCCCGGCGCACGGAGATGCCGGGTATATCTATATTCGCGGCGCGGATACCATTGCCCCGGTCCAGCGCTGAAACTTCTGGGCGTACACGGAGGTTCACCAGGCCATCGCCCAGAACCGTCGGCGTGAAGTCAAGGCTGACGCCGAACTTCTTGAATTCCACGCTGATCTCGTTGTCCCGGCTTGCCACAGGGATGGGAAACTCCCCGCCCGCCAGAAAGCTCGCCGTGTCACCTGACAGGGCCACAAGATTAGGCTCCGCCAGTGTACGGATAATTCCTTTTTCCTCCAGCGCCCGCAACCGGATATCGATATTCTCGCCGCCAACATTTGTGAACACAGCCAGCGTCTTTTCCAGCAGGCCCGAAACCGTGCCGCCTTCTGTTCCAACCACCACATCATTTGCATTGATCGTGTTGCCAAAGCCGATTTCACGAACAGCATTCCGGCTCGCCTCAAGAAAGCGCACCTCCAGCATCACCTGCTGGCTCTGACCCACAGACAGCCCGTTGGCCACCCCGCCGGGCACATGCCGCTCTGCCAGTTGCAGCGCCATATCGGCGGCAGCCGCGGTTGTCACCTTGCCATCAAGATACACCCCGTCATGGACCGCATACACATCAATCAGCTCACCCGGCAAAAGGCGCTGCAAGTCTCCCCGCAACTCGTCGAGACCAAGCTTGACCTCGACCTCAATCAATTCCGCAATTGAGCCGGCCTCATCATAGACGAGCACAGTCGTTCCGCCTGGCCGCTTTCCGCGCACGAAGAAGGAGCGATTGGAAGTCGGCATTGCTTCTGCGATTTCAGGATCGGCCACAACGATGGTGGCAAACGCGGCATCGGCTTCAACAACCGCCGACTTTCCCCGGCGAAGTTCCAGCCGGTCTGCGCCGGCAGGGGCAGACCTCTGGGTCCAGGCATACATCGGCTGCGCGCACAGCGCAGCAAGAATTGCAATCATCAGTATCCGATCAAAGCGGGGCATCAGCCTGCTCCTTCAGTCAGTTTGGCAGGCGCCGCAGGGGGTGCCACTGGCGTCGTCACATGTGTATCGTCCGATCCGTTGATGACGCGCACAGTCGCCGTGGTTGGCGCGCGCTGGGTGCGCGCCGGGCGCGTCTGGGGCCTTTGCACCGCAACCTTTGGCGCCTCGACGGCCTCGGCCAGCTCCTCTTCCCGCCCGATCAGCGCCAGCCCCAGCGCCGCGCGCCGGCTCGCCGCGCCTAGCAGGAGCGCATCTTCCGGCGTCACTTCCAGGGTCACGGTATTAGAGGGCCGCGCGCCCTCCAGGCCAGATTCAAAGGTCTGGTCTACCGCCAGAACCTTCACGCCCTTCAGCACAGGCTGGGCAAAAACATTGGCCGAGCGGCGCACATCTTCAGGCGCCGCTCGCGCATCCTTCTCTTCGACAAACTCGTTCACATCCACCCGGTCTCCGGGCAGCACAAAGCCCGCCACCCCGGTGTCGTTGGAGACAACCACAGACACCGCGCGCATCCCCGGCTGGATGTTCGCCGCCAGCGTCAGCACGCTGCCCGTCATATCCACCTTCTCAGAAAGCACTGGCTCGCCCGCAACCAGAAGCCCGCGCGAATAGGCTTTTCCGCCCAGATCAGAGACCGCCCGCATCGCTCCAGGGGGAACAGCGCTCACCGGCCAGTCACGCAACTCGACCATAGACGGATCAATCAGCTTGCCGGGCGCTATCGTGGTTTTCGCAACGGCGATCTGCGTCATCTGCATCACCGGCGCAGCGGCAACAGCCGCGTTCGCTTCCGGGGCAGAGCCCGCCATGAACTCGCGCCCGAAAAAGATGGCGCCCGCGCCGAGCGCCAGAGACAAGCCCAGACTTATCAGGGGTATCGCTTTCATTCTGAAGCCCTCTATCGCGCAGCGTCTGCTGCTTGCCCGGCTACAGGTTTAAGCAATGGGTCATAAGGTCTGCTGAAAGAGACAGGGATAATCTCCTCCGGGTGCGGAAGGTGAATTTAACCATACCCGGCAGGCGCTTACGATTTATTATCCGTAAGCAGACGTGGTTAACCAGCGTAAACCAAGCCTCAGGCGCCCGCGCCCAGAATGGCGGCATATTGCGCCGCGTCGACATTCCCGCCCGAAACGATGATGCCGATCCGCTTGCCCTTCATGCCGCCCGGTACGCCCCGCAGCGCGGCGGCCAGCGCCGCAGAACCGCCCGGCTCGGCCACGACGCGCAGATAACGGAATGCCATCCGCATCGCCTCGCGCACTTCTTCATCAGAGACCCGAAACGCCCCCGCCAGCTGCCGCTGGCCCAGCGCGAAGGTGAGATAGCCCGGTTTCGGTGTCAGGATCGCGTCACAGATAGAGCGCGTTCCCGGCGCATTGGCGAGGATCTCGCCTGCCTCCAGAGAGCGCGCCCAATCGTCATGCGCCTCAGGCTCGGCCGCCCATATCTTCGTTGCGGGCGAGAGGCCCCCAAAGGCGAGCGCCAGGCCATTGATCAGCCCGCCCCCGCCGGCCGGAGAGATCAGATGGTCCAGCGGCTTGCCCATCGCCTCGGCCTGGCGGGCAAACTCAAGCCCCGCCGTGCCCTGCCCGGCAATGATATCGAAATCGTCATAGCTCGGAACAATCACCGCGCCGCGTTCGTCCGCCAGGCGCGCGCAGATTTCCTCGCGGTTTTCGGTGTTGCGATCATAGAGATAAACTTCGCCGCCATCGGCAATCACGCCGTCCACCTTCACCTGCGGCGCGTCCGACGGCATGACGATGATCGCGGGCATGCCGAGCAGCCGCGCCGCCCGCGCCACGCCCTGCGCATGGTTGCCGGAAGAAAACGCTACAACGCCGGCCTTCTTCCCTTCAGGGGGCACCTGCGCCAGACGGTTCATCGCCCCACGGATCTTGAAACTCCCGGTCACTTGCAGGCATTCAGCCTTGATCAGCAGCTCCGCCCCGGCTACTGCGTCGAGCGCCTCATGGCTGAGCACAGGCGTCTCACGCACCACGCCGCGCTGGCGCGCCTCGGCGGCAAGAACATCATCAAAAGCGGGGAGTGTCAGGGTCTGGGTCATGGCGCCGTCTTAATCGGAACAGCGGCGCTGGGTAAAGCGAGTAAAATACCCGCGCCTACCACTTGATGTGACAGAGTATTTCAACACGCCGTCTCGATCACACCTTACACCTCTCCCGCGAAGTGGGCTTGTGAGGATCAGAAATCGCATTGCGATTTCCCGAACAAGGAGGGGCCCATTGCGAAGCAATGGGAGGTGAGGGTCTGCGCAGGCTTCAGCCTGCCCACCTCATCTCAGTAAATCAAAGCCCCTGCGCGGTCTTCTTCACCAGCGCGCGGGCAAACTCCGCCGTGTCCGGATTATCCAGCGCATGGGTCAGAACGGCGTCGAAATAGCCGGTCTTGTTGCCGCAATCGTGGACGGAGCCTTCAAACTCGTAGGCGTAGAAGTCCTGGATCTCCATGAGCTTCGCCATCGAGTCCGTCAGCTGGATTTCCCCGCCAGCGCCAGCGCCCTGCTTTTCCAGCAGGTCAAAGATCTCCGGCTGGAGGATGTAGCGCCCGGTAATGGCAAGGTTTGACGGCGCGCTCTCGCGCGGCGGCTTCTCCACCATGCCGGACATCTTGATCAAACGGCCATCGCGCGAGACCGGCGCGATCACGCCATAGGACGAGACGCGCTCGTCGGGCACAGGGTCAACGGCGACGATATTGCCGCCCACCTTGTCATAGGCGTCAACCATCTGTTTGAGGCTCGAAGGTTTGCCCTTCACGATCACATCGGGAAGCAGCACGGCGAAGGGCTCGTTGCCGATCACATCGCGCGCGCACCAGACCGCATGGCCAAGGCCCAGCGGCGCCTGCTGGCGCACAAAGCTGGAGGCGCCGGCCGCAAGGCGCGAAGCCTCCACCTGTTTGAGAATGTCGGTCTTGTTCTTCAGCTTCAGCTGGGCTTCCAGCTCATAGGCATGGTCGAAATAGTCCTCGATGGCGCCCTTGCCGCGGCCCGTCACGAACACGATGTGCTCAATCCCGGCCTCGATGGCCTCATCGACCACATACTGGATCACCGGACGGTCCACGACGGGCAGCAATTCCTTCGGAATGGCCTTGGTGGCGGGCAACACGCGCGTGCCGAGCCCGGCAACGGGAAGAACAGCTTTTCTGACGCGCATGCGCGTTAATCTCCTTGGATCTGGAATTGCCCTAGCGACATGATCCGCCGCTGTCCAGCAAGTCGCCGCTCAGGTGAAAACCCGTCAGGCGCCAGCCTGAAGCACCAACGCGGCCACCCAGGTCGAGAGGGCCACCACAAGCAGCATGGTGATGACGCGCATCATCTTGCGTTCGTTCTGGGCAGAGAACGCTGCCTCGATACGGGACTGGAGGATGTGGACGGGCGAGTGATGACCCACGCGCGCAGGCGCTTCAGCCGTCTCGCTGTCGGGCTTGGCCACTGGCTTGTCGGGTTCTTGGTCGAGAGGTTTTTTAACGGCGTTCATGGGTTACCCTGGGCGCTAACTGTCCCGAACTGTCCTGATTTGTCCCGTTTTGTCCCAAATCTGACCTAACATCACCCTAACGCGACCGGTAAAATTCCCGAAATGTCAGGGAATCGCGCGCTCCAGCCGCCCGTCAGCCCCTTTGCGCACCCCAAACACCTGCCCCAGGGTTCCCGCCGACAACGCCTCATCAGGGGCCCCATCGGCCACCAGATCGCCCGCCTGCATAACGAGGATGCGCGGGCAAAACCGCGCCGCCAGCTCCAGATCATGCAGCACCACAATCAGCGTCCGCCCCGCTGCTGCCTCAGCCTTCAGCGCCGCCATGAGGGAGAGCTGATGGGCAATATCCAGCGCCGCGCAGGGCTCGTCCAGCAACAGGACTGGCGCCGGGGATGCCAGCAGCCGCGCCAGATGCACCCGGGCTTGTTCTCCGCCGGAAAGGGCTTGAAAAGAGCGCCCGATAAGGTGTGTCGCGTCGGCCTTCTCCAACGCCGCCACAACGGCCGCCCGGTCTGCTTCGCCCATCCGGTCAAAAGGCGCCGGCGCGTCTGCAAACCGGCCCAGCGCCACCACATCCTCGGCTATCAGGTTCCAGGCCACCGGCCGTGTCTGGGGCAGCCAGGCAAGGTGCTTTGCCCGCTCCCGAACGGTCATCTTATCCGCCGGGGCATTGCCTATGCGAACTTCACCGTCTGAAGGCACAACCCCCGCCAGCGCCTTCAGCACCGAACTTTTGCCCGCCCCATTGGGGCCAACCAGCGCCGCGAACTCACCCGCGTTCAGCCAAAAGGAGACCTCCCGCGCCACATCCCGGCCACTCAGAGACACGGTCAGATGCTCAGCCGAAATCATGACGACGCCCTCCCCAGCCGGGTGGCAATCCAGATGAACACCGGCCCGCCCACCAGCGCGGCGGCAACGCCAAGCTTCAGTTCCTGCTGGAAAGGCAGGACGCGAATCGCGATGTCCGCTGCCATCAGAATGATCCCGGCCAGCAGCGCCGACGGGATCAGCAGCCGCTGTGGATCATGCCGCACGAAGGGGCGGATGATATGCGGCGCAACGATACCGACAAAGCCAATGGTGCCGGCCGTCGCCACGCTGGCGCCCGCGAGCAGAGACGTGCCGCCGATCACGAGGAGGCGAATGCGGCGCGGGTCAGCGCCGAGACTTGTCGCGGTCTCATCGCCCAGGCTCAGCGCCCGCAGGCCGGGCCCCGCCAGAAACACGAGCGCGGCCCCGATGATCCAGCCGGGGGCGCCCAGAAGAATGTCAGCCCAGGAGCGATTGGCCACCGAGCCCATCATCCAGTTCACAAGGTCGGCCAGGCTATAGGGGTTGGGCGCCATGTTGAGGGCAAGCGACATCAGCGCCCCGGCAAAGCTTGAAAGGCCGATACCGATCAGCAGCAGCGTGACACTGCCCGCCCCGCGTGAAGCCGCAAAGACGAGCAGCAGCGTGGCAACGCCCGCCCCAAGGATCGCCGCCAGCGGCACGGCAAAACTGTTCACCGCCGCAAAACCGAAGAAGATCGCGATGACCGCGCCCAGCGCCGAGAAAGCCGAGACCCCCAGCACCCCCGGCTCTGCCAGCGGGTTCTGGAGCAGTCCCTGCAGCGCCGCACCGGCTAGGCCCAGCGCCGCACCGACCGCAAACGCCGCCGCCGCACGTGGCAGGCGTAGCTCCCAGAGGATCGCGCGCACGCGCTCATCCCCCTGCCCGATCAGCGCCGCGAATGTATCACCCAGCGGCAAAGGCGCTGTGCCCACAAGCGCGGAGACTGCAAACAGCAGCCCGGCCAGCAGCGCCAGACCCAGCGTCAAACGGCTCATCGCCCGGCCTCCAGCGCGGCGGCAATATCAGCCGCTTCATCGGCCACGAACCAGGCCCCGCAGGAAACGCGGGACTCGTCCATGTTGATCACCTGCGCCTCTGCCATCAGCCGCTGCATCACCGGATGGCGCGAGACAGACCAGCGGTCGGTCGCGTCATCATCAAACCCGAAAAACGCCGCCAGCATCAGCGCGGGCGGGTCCATCACCAGACTTTCCAGCGGAAGGCTTGTCCAGCCCGTTCCCTCATTGGCGTTCTCAAGGCCGGCATGGGTCATGATGGACTCGATCATCGTATCCTTGCCCGCGCTCACCCCGCCGGGGGTGACATACAGCGCCTTCCGCCCGGCCGGCGAAGCGGGCACTGGCCCTGCCGCAAGGATGTCTTCCGCCCGCGCGCTCTGCCCGATGGCAGCGGCCACATCGCGCAACAGGCCGCCCGTGCCCTCCACATCCGCTGCATAGCCGATCTGGACCGTCTGAATGCCAAAGCGCTGGTAAAACGCCAGCGCCCGCGCGTCCCCGCCCCAGCTGCGCACCACAACATCGGGGCGAAGCGCGACGACATCTTCTGCCGCCGCGCGCACCTTGGGAATGCCCGCTGCCTTGTCTCTCAGATGGCTGAACTTGCGTTCGGAATCCTTCGAAAGCGCGAGGATCTGATCGCGATCCGCCAGCGCCAGCACGAACTGGTCGGCGCAATAATCCAGCGAGACAATCGTCGGCCGCGCTGGATTGGGGCTGGCCGGCTCTGCACACGCAAAGCCGGCCAGCCCCATCAGGAGGAAGGCGGAAAGCCTCAGTCTCACTTCAGTTTCAGCCCCACGAACACGCCGGCGCCCGGGCCATTATAGCCATAGACGTCAATCGCGGTCTCATCGAAGATGTTCTCGCCGCGCAGGGTGATCGCAATACGCTCCGTCAGCGGATATTCTGCCGTGATGGAAGCAAGCGTGTAAGCGTCGAGGCTCACCGCCCGGGCCGGGAACGGACCAAAATCGGTATCGCCCTGCTCACCGACATAATCGAGCGCCGCGCCGAGACGCAGCCCGTTCGGGTTCACGCGCCAATCAACGGCAAGAGACGCCGTCGCTTCGGGAATCCGGATTTCATCGACCCCGTTATTGTCCTGGGAGTCAAAGAACGTCGCCTGACCCGAGAAAGCCAGATTGGCCAGCGCCTGCCAGCGGGCCGCCAGTTCGATACCGCTCCGCTCGCTGTCGGTGGCGCGGTTCTGCGCCGTCGATGTGAAGTCCGGATTGAAGGCGGTATAGATTTCGTTTGTCAGATCGGCCTCGAAATACGTCGCCGAATAGCTGAAATCGCCAACCGTCTGTTCCCAACCGATTTCCCAGCTGGTGGACTCTTCGGGCTTCAGGTCCGGATTGCCAACGAAGCTACCGGGGAAAAAGCCGAACATCTCCGTGAACGTTGGGTTCTTGACGCCGGTGCCGACCGAGGCGCGCACACGCCCACCCACCTGCTCGAACGCATAACCTGCGCCCAGACGCCAGGTGGTTGCGTCATCAAACCGCCCGTCATTGTCGTCAAACCGGGCAGAGGCCGAAAGGTCAAAAGCGCCAGCGGCCAGGCGGTATTCTGCCCCAAGACCAACCGTTTCGAAGGTCTCAGACGCGTCGGTTGCCCCGCCATACTGGGCGTCCCTGCGATCATATTTCTCACGCTCATAGTCGAGCAGGCCGGTCAGCGTGTGCGCGCCGCTGGAAAAGCTCGGCGACCAGGCAAGCTTGGTGCGCTGACCCTTGGCGTCATCGGTCTTTGTGCCATTGCTGAAATTGTCCCGGTCTACCTGATTGAAGCTGGCGCGGATCACATGATCCAGCGGACCAAACGAACCGGCAAGCGCGCCGCCGACCAGCCATTGATCCGCCTCTGTACGATTGTCTGTATCATTCAGAAGGCCGTCATAATCGGTATCAGAATCAAATTCAGACTCTGTCTGGCGCGCGAGGCCCAAGAGGGAGAGCGACCAGTCCGCCCCAAGATCAAACTTGCCATTGACGAAGCCCGAGAGCGCCTCGGACCCATCCTTGCCGCCGCCGGTGCCGGATGTATCGACGCCATCGGTCGTAAAGCCGCTGATGGCCCCGCCAAACCGGTCGCCCGACAGACCCAGCGTGCCACGCACAGTGCCGAAGCTGCCGGCTTCTGCAAAGGCGTTGAGCCCGGCTTCGCGCGCGGCCGAGATCGACACCACGCCGCCGATGGCGTCCGAGCCGTGGATGGACGAGGCTGCGCCGCGCAGCACTTCGATGCGCCCGGTGGGCAATGCCGTCAGGAGACCGAAATCGGTGTCGCCATTGATCGGATCGGAAATCTCGATGCCTTCGAAAAGGACGAGTGTGTGATTGGCTTCCGCCCCGCGCATACGCACCTGGGTGAGGCCGCCAACGCTGCCCGAACGCGACACCGCAACGCCCGGAACAGCACGCAGCTGGTCGGCGGGATTGGGGGAAAAGCGGACGGCCAGATCATCCTGGGTCAGGACGGATACGGACGATGTGACCGTGTCGAGTTCGATGGCGCGCAGGCCGGAAACTTCGACCGTATCCAGAATACGGGCTTCTTCCGCCTGAGCGAGCGAAGCATTGAGAACGAGCGCCGAAGCGCCCAGCAGTACGGTTCTGAGGAACATATCCACAGCATCCTTCATTGACCGGAGGGAGATCCCCCGCGGCGGGTTCATGACATGTCGCATGAACGGAAGGTGGCCTTCCGCGGTTCGTCGCCTGTTCCCGGACGGCGAGCCAACGACGGCGAAAGGCAGGTCTCCTGGCTTCGCGGATCAGGGCCTGCTTGAGCTGCCTTCCCGGTTTCCCAGTGGCGTATGGCTCAAGAGACTCCCCGCTGACAGTTACGGGCATAGCGCCGGATTCTCACCGGCTTCCCTTTTCACCCGGGCTTTTGACCCGGACACCTTTCACGTGGAGCGGCGTGTAATGTGAAATATCAGGAGTGGCAAGCGGCAACGCTTCACACCTCGCTCACCCCCGCGAAGGCGGGGGGCTCGGGCGGCATACCTGAAGTCAGGCAGCAGTTGTCTCATGTTACCTGACGTCGGGCACTTAGGTTCAAAAGTGAACTGACAATCAAGCCGTAGGATTATCGATTGAGTTCTGTGTTGAAACGATCAGGCTTTCAAAAAACGTTTCAAAGTCCTGATACTCGCCGACCTCTCCGCTTGAATACTCAAGAACCAATCCTTTCTTAGTGATCAAGATGACTGCGTCGTCGTTGTCACTGGTACCAATAATGACGTAGTTTTTGTATCTCTTTCGCTGAAGGGCTTCCTTCAGCCATGGCCACTCACTGAGAAGATTCTGCGCCCCAGGGATTTCATCAGTTGAAAGAAGGCTTGTCGAGGCAAACACATAATTCCATCCGTTGGCGCAGGCCAAGAACGCACGATATGCCGCTGGCATCTTCATTCGCAAACTTTTTTCAAGCTGGGCGATCTTGGGTTCTGTAGCCGCTAAGTTCGGAAGATCTTCGTTTGAGTACTCATTAATTGAAGCGTCCTTCTCTCGAAGAACAATGAGATATCCAATCAGAGCCTTCATTTTTTCGGGGCTCATTTAACCACCAATGTTAATGCCGTTGGCTGATATCCTACTGGTCGGCCCCACTGTGTGATGTAAGTCAAGATGGCTTTCTCTAAAGACTGTTCAGCAAATGCCCGCCATCAACGACAAGCGTCGAGCCCGTCATAAAGCTCCCCGCGTCCGACGCCAGCAGCAGTAGCGGCCCAGCCAGTTCGTTGATGTCCCCGATGCGGCGCATGGCGATGCGGCGGATCATCAGCTGGCCCTGTTCGCTGTCGAGGAAATCATCATTGATCTCGGTCTTGAAATAGCCCGGCGCGATCGCGTTCACGCGCACGCCAAAGCGGGCCATCTCCAGCGCCATCTGGCGGGTCATATGGTCAACGCCGGCCTTGGAGACACAATAGGCGGTCGTCATCGCCTGCGGGTGGAGGCCCGTGATCGAGGCGATGTTGATGATCGAGCCCTTCGCCTTTGCCCCAACCATGGCATTGGCGCCGTGCTTGGCCACGCGCCAGACACCGGTGAGGTTCGTGTCGATCACCGCGTTCCAGTCTTCTTCCGCCATGTCGCGGAACCAGCCCTCGCGGGACATGCCCGAATTGTTGACGATGATGTCTGCAGGGCGGCCCAAGGCCTCCTTGATCGAGTCGAACGCGGCGATGATGCTACCATCATCGGTCACATCCATCGCGACGGTCAGGGCACTGCCGCCCTTCTCGGTGATCTCGGCGGCAACTTCTTCCAGACGGTCCATACGGCGTGCCGCCAGGATAACCGTTGCCCCGGCATCTGACAGAATATGCGCAAATTGGCGGCCAAGACCGCTCGACGCGCCGGTAACCAAAGCCGTCCTGTTAGCAAGACTAAACAAATTCATGCCCTAAACCCTCAAAATAACTATTGCACGGCGCATAGTTTAACCTAATCCAGAGCACCATGAAGATATCAGTGCTCAAAGAACGGCGACCCGGCGAGACCCGCGTGGCGGCAACTCCGGAGACAGTCAAG
>JBKBIZ010000005.1:0-78209 GCA_046293975.1 Hyphomonas sp.
GCGGCTCTTTGGCGTCGCGCGGGGCGGCAGGCATCTTGGGCTCCGGTTCGGGCGGGGGTTGGACGGCGCGGGCGACAGGTTGGGGGGGAGGACGGATGGGTTCGGGCTCAGGCTCACGCACGGGTTCCGGCAGCGGGGCGGGCGCCGGGGCAGCGTCACGAGCCTTCGATGCACCGAGAATCGCCTCGAAGGAGTATTCCGGGCCCTTGATTTCGGTCGTGAACTCTTCGGCCACCTCTTCGGCGATTTCATCGGCCAGATCGGGATCTTCGCCCTCGAACATGCCAAGATCGTCGGCGTCATTGTCATAAGCGAAGTTGGGGCGGCCGCTAACCGGCTCAGATGCCGTCACATCGCGCATCACTGGACGGCCCGCAGTGGGGGCAGGGCCATCATCTGCGATGATCTTGCGGATCGATGCGAGGATTTCCTCCATCGTGGGTTCTTTATGCGCTTCGTTGGCCATCTCAGCCCCTCGCTGACGGAATCATATTCACTGATACCACCGATAGGGGGGTGGGGTTAACAAGCGTTTGACGATGTTAACACCTGACAGGCGAGTAGCTCAGCCGATTGTGTCCAATGCGCCGGTTGCCCGCAGCAGGTTGTGAGCCGCAACATAAGCGTCCCGTTCCGCTCCGACCAGTGCTAGGCGGGCATCAAACAACTGCTGTTCCTGATCGAGGGTGTCGAGTGTTGAGCGCACGCCAACGGCCAGTTCTTCCTTGGCGCCCTCATAGGCGATATCAGAGGCCTCGACCTGACGGCGTGAGGCCTCTATCGAGCGCAGCGCAGCATCATAGCCATACCAGGCCTGCGTCACCTGGGCGCGCACCTGCGTCTCCAGGCTGTCCACAACGCGGCGGGCCTGTTCGCGCCGCAGCTTGGCACTTTCGGTCTGGGCTTTGATGACGCCGCCGGAAAGAAGAGGGATGCGCGCTTGGGCGAGTGCCGAGACGCTGGTGTCGCGCTGGTCGTTGTTTCCGAACGTTTCCTGCACACCGGCCGTGCCGACAAGGCTGACCTGAGCCCGGCCATCGGCGCGGGCCGAATCAACGGCTGCCGATGCGGCGCGCAAATCTTCACGAGCAGACGCTATGGATGGGTTTTCCCGGATAGCCGTAACAAGCGCTTCTTCGAGGCTGGCGGGCAGAGGTGGTACTGGCGGCGGCGGCGCAAGGTCGCCCGCCTGCAAACCGGTGAGAAACTGGTAGTTGGCTTCACTGCCTTGCAGCGCCGCTTCGGCGCCAGCCAGTGCGGCGCGCGCGCCTTCCAGCCTTGCTTGAGCCTGCGCAACATCTGTGCGGGTCACGACGCCCACTTCGAACCGGTCGCTGGCGGCGCGCACCTGCTCGCCGGTCACGGTCACATTGTTCTGCCGGATATTCACCGTTTCCCGGTCGCGCAGCACATCCATGTAAGCGGTCACGACCTGAAGGACCAGATCCTGTCGGGCGGCGGAAAAGCCCAGATCGGCCGAGCTGATACCCGCCTGTGCCTGGCGGATGCCGGCAGATATCTTGCCACCGGTATAGACCGGCTGGATCGCCTGTAGCTGCGCCGTGGCAATCGGGCGGTCGCCAAGGCCGAAGGCTATTGGGCTGTTGGAGTCGATGTACTCATAGCCTCCCGTAGCCGAGAAGTTCACCGTCGGGCGCCCTGCGCCACGGGCTACTTCAAGGTTCTGGCGCGCAATATCCGTGCGGTAGCGCTCGATTTCCAGCTGTGGGTTGGTCGCAAAGGCTGAGGCGACCGCTTCGGGAAGCGTTTCGGCAAATGCAGGCGATGCAAAGCAGAATGTGAGAAGGCTGGTCCCGAGCAGAAGGCGGGGCGAAAGCTTACGCATGATGATTACCCTGTTGGTCCTTACAGCAGGATATATAAGCTTTTCTTTTAATAAGGTGAACGCTGTTCACCAAACCATAAGGACGCAGGGGCGCCTCAGAAGGAGAAGCTCGGTTTCAGGTCGAATTCCACAAGGCGTGGCGGGCAGGCGTCAAACGAATCACGCGAGGAAAGCGTGTCTCCTGCCTTGGTGAAAACCTTGCCGCGGCCCAGCCTGCGGTCTTTGTCAGCGACTACAGCTACCAGGCGTCCGCCTTCGGCAAGCTGCGCGCCCCAGGCCTCAGGCACCGTTTCAATCATTCCGCAAACATAGATCACATCAAACGGCGCCTGTTCGGCCAGTCCCTCGGTAATCTTGCCTTCCACAGGCGCAATGCGATCTATGCCGATCTCTGCAAAGCGTGCCGACATGGCGTCCACAAGGCCCGCTTTGTCTTCCAGTGCGATCACGGTGTCTGCCATATGGCTGATGAGGGCGGCTTCATAGCCTGAACCTGCCGCAATCACGAGAACGATATCCGTGGGCTTTATCTGAGCCAGCTTCACCAGCTTGGCGGTGTCGCGCGGTGTCCACAGGGCGCGGCCCGGAGCGGTCTCGATCTCAAGTTCCGAATAGGCGACTGAACGGCGCGCGCTGGGCACGAATTCCTCACGTGGTGTGCTCATGAAAGCCGCCACGATGGCTGCTTCGGTCACATCATTCGGGCGGATCTGACTGTCCACCATGATTTCGCGCGCTAGTTCGAAGTCCATCTTGAAAACGCCGTTTCTGAATCGCTGGATCGGTATGCCCCCTCTACCATGACAGCGCGCCCGCGCAATGCGAAGGATCGCCGCGACATGCTTCTTCTGTGAAAGCTGATGAAAGGCCGATTGTCTCCGCCCCGAAGCGCTGCTAGAGGGCCTCTTCTCCTGAGGCCCTATGGCGGAGTGGTGACGCAGCGGATTGCAAATCCGTGCACCCCGGTTCGATTCCGGGTGGGGCCTCCACAATCAATCATTTTTCGTTACCTTTCAATGGCTTGGGCTGAGAGTTGGCTAACTCGCTGGCAAGGTTCGCCAATTTTTGTTCTTGTTCCATTTCCGGGCTGAGCTTGTTCATGGCTTGACGCGCAAGTTTGAGCCTATCGGCTGCGCGGGCGTAACGGGCTACCTCGCTGAGGCTTCGGTGACCCGTGATGGATGCGATTTCATGAGGGCTACAGCCAGCCTCAGCTAAGCGCCTGGCGCAGGCTTTGCGTAGACCGTGGGGAGATAGGCCGGCAGGAAGGCCGCATGCCTGAGTGCGTGCTACAAACCACTGTGATAGGGGTTTGACGCCGTAGGGCGTGCCTCGATCAGTCAGGATAAACATCGCTTGTCCTGGGCCTATCAAGTCGATTTCCGTCTGAAGTTCTGGAAGTACGGGAATTGTAACGGCCTGGCCGGTTTTCTGTTGCGTGACAGAGATCGCGCCGTTCTTCAGGTGTTGTCTGCCCATGCGGGCAACATCGCTGACCCTCTGGCCGGTGCAAAGAAACAGCTCAATAGCCAGCCTCTCCCGGCTTCCGGACTTGTACGCGGTTCGGAAGTGCAAGATCTCTTCATCCGTCCAGGTGCGGTGCCCGTCAGACTGATCCTTGACCTTCCGGATGCCTTGCGTCGGATCGGCTGAAACGAGCCCGTGACGTAGGGCGTGGCTATAAACGACCCTCAAGACCTTCAGCAGCTCGTTTGCCGCTGCGGGGGTTCCTGACCGCTTGCTGATGAGTTTCGTGATGTGCTGCCGTTCTAAGCGTGCGGCAGGTAAGTTGCCGAACTCATCAACGAATTTATCGATGATACGCCGTCGGGGTGTCCTGGTCGCTTCCGCAAGGCGATCAAAATCTGAGCTTTGCAGGTAGTGGATAAACAGTGCGCGGATGCTACCGGCAGGAATGCGAGCAAGCGCGGCGCGTGAGCCGCCACTTTCTGACGCTTTCAGTGCTGCCGAATACGCTTCCGCAAATTCCCGAGACTGGGGATCGGGAAGCGGGCACTGGTATCCATTCCTACGGAAACGCCAACGTCGACGGCCGTGACGATCCACATAGCTGGACAACCCGTTTATCTTAACTTTGCTCAAGCGCCTGATCCCAAGGGTTGGGCGAATCACTCTGATCGGCGTCAGAAGGTGGATCGCTGAAATGCACAATAATTCGCCCGTCCGGCGTTGTTTCCACGCCCTTCGGCCGAAACCCGCAGCGCTGCACGCCCGCAAGACTTTGGGCAATCTTCGCTTGAGAGGGGTATCGAGCTTTGGCGGTCATTGTCGTTACTCTTGAATAGAGGGTGAGGCCGTGCGTCCTTGAAGGATCTCGATATCCGTGGGGGGTCCCAGAACGCTTTTCGTTGTTCGGCCGACCTCGGGGCCGTCAATGTCGCCGCCCCCGTTAATTCAGAACGCCTGACAGGCGAACTCGAAGTTCTGGCGCGGCTGACGCGGCGGCCTCAACACATACCCCGACAAGGAAATTGCTCTCGCTTGTGGTTGTGCACTGGTCAGCGGTCGCGTCCCAGTAAACTCGACTGCCGAGCGTGAACGCCTGCGAAGTGGATTTGGGAAGATCATAAACGCCTTCGCAATGAAGCACGAGATCCCCACCGGATGCCGCGTCGGTGCCAGCAACGCCAAACAGTCGGTCGATAAGAACACCCTCGCCGGACACAACGTTCCTGGGGGCAGGCACGGTCACGGCATGACCTGGCTGAACAAAATTGCGCATATTACCATCCTTTCTTCATACGGACGGTCACAGACCGCCGTGGTTGGCCGCTCTGGGCCGTTCTAAGTTCTTCGGTGAGATCCTGAATGGCGCGGCGAAGTTCTGCATCTGATCGATACTCGACACTGTTGCCGTCGTATTCGACCTTGCGGACGCCCGAAGCCCGAGCCGCTTTCAGTGCCTCAAGTCTGGCTTCCAACTCCGCCGCGCTAGTCATCAGGGTGTCGCCGCGTGATCAAGCCGCGTCCAGCCGCGCCATTCGACAAAGGCGTGACCGAGATCATGGCGAATTTTGAACTGGAGGGCGTCAACTTCAAAGCCCCAACGGCTTTCCGTCATTGGCCCTGGCTGCCCCTCCAGCGTGGCTTTCACCAGGCCGTCGATCTGAGACGGGTTCGCGCTAAGCCAGCTCACATCGATGTCCGTCAAGCGAGGCTCAACCACGACCTGGAGTTTTCCGGCCAAGGGGTTCACGTCCGCGATAGCGGAAGCCTGAACGGTCGCGACCGCTTTGAGGGCTGTCTCCTCAAATTCGGGCGCCACGATCCAGTAAGCCGGGAACACGCCGACAATCACATTGCCGCGCCCCTTCCGTTTGGACATGGCAGCGCGGGCCGTCATCAGGCTGGTCACAATAGTGTCCAGACTGGTCGTATTCAGCGCCGCAATGTTATTGCGGGTCGCGTGAAATACGGCTGTGCCATCCCGCATTGTGGGGCCGGCATGGGAGGCCTGCTCAATGAAGGCGACGGCGCGGTCAGCTTCGTCGGCTGCCAACCGGCGGCCTTGCGAACCTGAGAGATTGGCAAGCGCGCCAGCGCCATTGATGTAAAGCTGGCGGCTGACGGAGGTGATGCCGCCCAAAGTATAAAGGCTGACCGGCTCACCATCATCGGTAACGGCTGAGGTTTTGAACTCACCTGTCTCCGCTACCTTGTCCACCTTCAATGTGGTCCAGTCGACAATCACATCATTCTGTGCACGGAAGTCTTGAAGGTTTCACGAACCCAGAAGGGCCGTGATTGGGCTCGCCGCCGCTTCGTATTCACGGCGAACATTCATGTTCACCGCTTCACCTGCGATTTGCGGCATATCACTGGTGGCGAGCAGACGGGTGAAAAGATCCGCGCGGCTCAGGCCAGTGGTTTGCATGCCGATTGACCGGGCATAAGTCCGGTGCATTTCATCCCATTCCAGGGCGGCAAGTTGACGCGAAGCGCCTTGAGGTTCTTGCCCTGTCATGCGCGCCACAATTGCGCCAGTCATGGCGCGGCGGTAGGCAGACGGATTGTCCAGGGTTTCGGCATTGTGCCGGGTTGCTGTGCGGCGCGCTGGGGCGGTGCGCTGGCGCAGACGTGCGACGGCGGCCGACCGTTCTGCTTCAGCATCATCGCTGTCACCATTATCACGTTCGAGAACGTCGGCACCGAGATTGAGGGCTTCGGCTGTGCGGCGGATAAGCGCCACATCGCCATCAGCGGGTGAGTCGGTCGCCGCCTCTGTAGCGGCTTCTTCGGTTTCGATAATTTCGTCTTCCATAGCTTTTCCTTTGCTTCTTACGCGCGCCGCCGGATCAGCCGGATCGACAACCAGGGATGCTTCAACAAGTGTCCATGCGACGGCGGTTCTGACCGGCTTGTTGCCGCGCTCACCGTTGCGGTTCTGCCAGCGGGCGACACGGTAGCCGACGCTGAGGGAGGTAATCGTGCCATCTTCAATCCGGCTGGCGAGCCAATCGAGATCAGCCCCTTGTGACAGGCGCGCCCGGCCGACCAGCTGCCCAGCCTCAACCCGGATGTTTTCGACACGGCCGATAGTGTTTTCCACCGAAAGCACATGGTCGAGTTGCAGGGGCAGGCTTTCAGGCCAGTCAGCACCGGCGACGTCGAGAACTTCGAGAAAGTTGCCCCGATCCACAGGGGTGGTGGTTGCCAAGATAACATCGAAGGTGCGAGCCGCTGCGTCGAAGGTATTCGCGACCGGGCGCATGCGGTTGACCACTCGCGACGGCTGCGCGCGGCGCTGTGAGGATGAGCGCTTAAGCATGGGCTATTTCCTTCGGCACGGGTGCGGATGGCGCTGTTGCCGCGTCTTTCTTAATTTCGTTTTGAACCTCTTCAGGGTCACGGCCGCGTGCGGCGATGACTTCGGATCGGCTCTTCAGATGCGCGCCGATAGCAGCGATATCAGCGTCCACTTCTCCCTTGGGATCGATTGCTTCCCAGCCGGGCCACATGAACACGGGGTCAGGCAGTTGATCAGGATCAAGGGTGAGTCTTCCGGCCAGTGTTTCCTGGAGTGCCCAGCGGCGAAAGATCGGGCGCAATGCCTGATGCTCTATCAGGCCTTTTTGCAGCCCCTTTATCCGTCTACGGAATTCCATGAGGCCAAGCCGGGCGGAAGAAAAATTGACCTGGCTTAGATCGCCGGAAACCAGCTCGTAGGGTACGCCAGCGCCTGCCGCGAGGGTGCGCATCATATAGCGGGCAAGCTCTGGCTGGGCGCTGGCATCGCCATGCGGTGTGAAAGTGACTTCGGAGTCGGCCGGGATCACGCGGATCGCGCCGGGCTCCAGTGAAAGGCTTTCCTCATTCCCGCGAGAGAAGCCCGCGTCCCCGGAAGGGTCGCGAACAAAACCGGCGAAAAGCGCTGTTACGCGGGCCTTGGTGAGGATTGCGTCTTCGAGCTGGTCAAGTTCAACCGCCCTGGTCGCAATGGAGGTGAGCGGCGACACGCCGCGCACCTGGCCGGGGTGACGCGGATCATAAATGTGAACAACATCCGCAGCTGGGATGCGCGCGGAAGGGCCAACCATAGGGAAGGGGCCATCGGGCGGGGTTGGGAGCACCCAATACGCAACGCGGCGGCCGAAGCTGTCGATTTCGACGCCCTGGACAATCATGCCGCTGTCGCCAAGATCTTCGTTCCGGTCACGGTCGATCTGCTCAGGGCTTACAAGGCGAAGTGCGAGGCGGCCGTTATCTTCCGTGTCCAGGATGAAGAACGCTTCACCGACACGAACCCAGCTTTGAACGGCGCGGCGCAGCAGTCCTGCCATATCAGACATGCCTTCGGCGTCAGCGCTGTGCCAGAAGAGGTTCCAAGCCTTGACGATTTCCGCATCCGGATGATGAAGGGAAGGGCCGTCGCCAGCTAGGTTCGATGTATATGCGTTTTCTATGGCGCGAAGGGCGGGCGAGTTCTCGACAAGGTAGCCGATGCGAGCGCCAACCATACGCGCCGCAGCATGCGCCTGGCTGACCGGCGCGCGCATATGCGCGGCCATCGGCCAGCGGCCCCCGCCGCCTGCGGCGTCGTAGGAGCGAGTACCGCTCAGCAAACGGGAGAAAGTTTTTTTGATGAACGTCAGCGGCGCAACCATCACAGGCACTCACCTGATGAGATGGCCGCCCATCTTTGCGCCAACCGCTCAATCGTTGGCAGATAGGCAAACTCCAGCGGACGGAACTGGTCGCGCCGTTGTGAGAGATATTTTTTGAGTTTTTCGCGCGAGGTGAACAAGCGCACCAGCGGACCAGAGAACGGCTGTCGCGCTTCCGTAGCCTTTCTCCGGTCTGACAAAGAAGGGCCGTCGAGATCCACCGGGGAGTAAACGCCGATCAGACAAAAGTCGGCTAGCTCGGCCTCCGAACGCGCTAACTTTATCCAATCGGTGACAAGATCTATTAGATCATCGGCAGCCATTCCCGCGAATTCGGCGAACTCTTTTGCCAGATCGTAGGAGTAACCGAGATGCTGGGCATCTCGAATGACCGCGAACTGCGCCAGATCCCGACCGGAATAGCGTGTCCAGCCCTTATCGGCCTTTGCGAATTTTACGACGTTGTTTTTTCTCCAATGGGCGAGCGTGTCAGGCGGCACGCCAACGATCTCTGCTGCTTGGCCAGCTCTAAAGACTTGCGCAAGGAACGCGGCGAACTCCCCTGAGGCAGAAGCTAGCTGTAGATCTGAAGGAAGCATGGAAAAATCCGTGACACGTCACTGTTTCCAATTTTGTCGGGTGATTCGCCCGATTGGTAAACTGGTGACGCGTCACCAATTTTATGCGGCATCGTTTTCCACAGGCTTTGGTTCTTCGCGCCGTTTAGAGCTTAGAGTTAAGCTTCCCACGACAAACAGGAGATCATCGTGTGCTTCATCTAGAAGGTTCACTAGACCACTGACGCCTTCGGGGCGCGCGCCTTCACGGTTCCATCCGTGTATTGCCATTGTGGCAAGAGAGACCTTGTTGATTGCGTTATTGATTTGGTCTTGTAATTCGACGTTGCTTACTTCCGGCCGAGTCATCGTATTCCCTTTCTCACGTTGGTTTTGCGATTGGTACAAACGCACGGTTTTGATACGGAATGAATGAGTCGCTGACAAGCTTGCATATTCGTGCCGGGCGGGCGTTGCTCGATTGGTCAATTCGCGAACTGGCGAAGCATGCAGACGTGCACCCTAACCGGATCAGCAGTTTCGAGAACGGCCACACTGCCGATCCCTACAAGCTGGAGCAAATGAAGGCCGCCTTGGAAGCGGCCGGTGTTGAGTTCCTCTATGGCGCGAAGCCCGGCGTGCGCCTGGTCAATGCCCGCTCATCCAGCGCGAAGTGATGGCTCCGCGCTTTGGATGAGGCGTCAGCGATTCACTGGGAACCGGATCGCCTGGCCCGCGCATAGGTGCGTCCAGTAGTATTCTGGCTTCATCGTTCAGCCTGAGGCCAAGGGACTTCAGCCCTTCCAGCGCCGCCATGGCATACACGCGGCAGTCGAGTGCCTCGTTTCTATCCTGAGCCCGTTTCCGCCATTCCCGGATCTGCCGCCCTTTGTGCCAGCGAGCGTGCAGGCGCTCTGCCGTGAGCTGGGCAAACCATTCAGCATCCCTGCCAGCCGGGAAATGGACGTAACCTTCGCCCGCTGTGTCGATGGACAAGCGCGAATAGAAGACGTCTTTGATACCGTCCACGCCGATCACGAATAGGGGCTGCCCGCCCTTCTTCGCTCTGGAAGGCCTGCGAGGCCATGCGGGGCGTCCGGCGCCAGAAGCGCCCTTAATGGCCCATACACGGCGCGCTGATCTTGCTGCGCAGAATTCCAGCACGGTTGGCGTGTAATGCCCGCCGCTGTCGATACATACGGCCCTGACAGGAAGAGGCGGCGCGTTCCTGGGCGGCGTGTACCTACGGCCTAGAATGCCCTCAAGTGTTGCCCATGTCGCCGCTTCGGCGGGGGAACCGGGGATCACGATGTAATCAAGGCTCCAGCTTTCTTCGCCAGATCCCCAGCCAACCAGCTCAACTTCAAGCCGGTCATCCTGGACGTCGACGCCGGCCGTGATCACGGCCACCCCATCAGGCAACATATCTCCCCAATTCTCAGCCCGCGCGGCGAGGCTCTCAGGCTCAAGCCGCGTCTGGCCATCGTCCCAAGTTTCTGCCAGCGCCGTGTTCGTCCAGGTCTTCAGCCGGGATACGTCACGCCGGGAGGCGAGGAATTCCACGGCGATCTCGCCCCACGTCTCGAAGGGGGAATATAGCGAGGAAAGAAGGAAACCGGCCGTTCGGCCATCGCCTTTGCCAGTAGCCACCCACTCACCGGCGCGAAGCATCGCGGATTTATGATGCTCATGGATCGTGTCGCCACAGTGAGCGCATTCGAGATAGGCTTTGTGAGGCTCTCCAGCTGGCCATTTGACCCGCGCCCATTCGATGGTTTGCATTGCTCCGCAATGCGGGCAGGGGACCTGGTATCGGCGTTGATCGCTCTCAAGATAGGCCGCTTCAATGCGGGAAAAGTCTCGGATCGTTGGCGTCGACACCATGAATATTTTGCGCTTGCCCGCGAAAGTGGCTGTGCGTTTCACCGCCAGTGAAACCGGATCGCCTTCGCCTTCCACGTCGCTGGGATAGCCGTCAACCTCATCAAGGAAGAGATAGCGGGCAGGTGTTGAGCGAAGCGCCGAAGCCGCGTTGGCGCCCGTCATGACCAGCTCGCCGCCAATGAAGCGTTTAGAGGTGGCCGTGTTGCCTGGATCTCGCGATCTCTGAGCGACAACCCTCTCTGCCAGTACCGGGGATGACTGTATGAGAGGATCGATGCGGGTCCGCGTGTTGCGGCGGATGACATCAATCGACGGCATGACCAGCAGGGTGACGCCCGGCGCCTGGTGGATGATATAGCCCAGCCAGTTTAGCCCTGCTTCCGTGCCGCCAAGCTGAGCGCCTTTCTGGAAAACGACGCGCTCGAAGGGCGAGCCCGTTGACAGGCAGTCCATGATTTCGCGCATGTAGGGCACACGATCCGTGCTCCAGGGGCCGGGCTCAGCGCTGGCAGAGGGCAGGAAACGGTGAGTGTCCGCCCATTCGGAAACGTTGATTTGCAGCTCAGGCCTCAGGCCGTTGCGCCACGCCAGATCAAATGTGTCGGTTCCATCAGCCATCGGCCGCACCTCCTTCCAGAAGGGCGCGCAGCGGGGTGTCGGAAAGGCGGTGAAGGTGTTCCCGCATTTCCCTGTCCAGAAGGGCGAAAAGGGATCTCGGATCGACCCCAAGTTCACCGGCGATACGGGGGGCGACCCTTGCAGCAAAGCCGATGTGCGCGTCCCGCTCTGCCCTGGCGCGCTCAAACGCTGCCCGCTCAACTTCCGCCCGGTCGACCAGGCGGCCTGCCTGCCTTGCCGCCTTTTGCTGCAGAAGCTCGCTCTGGGCCTGTTCGCGTGACAGGCGCGCCGCGGCCAACTCGGACATTCGCGGCGCCTGTGCGGGCTCTGGATTGCCTGCGCGGCGGTTCACGTTCGCTTCAAACCATTCACGCCCCGCGTCGACGTCGATCCTGCCATCAAGGCGGACAGGTAGTCCCTGTTCGATGAGCTGAGACACGCGACCTGGAGAGATCCCAAGCATCTGGGCAAAGTACCCTTTCGAGACTGCGCTTGGCGTTTGCTCAGGGGCGTCGAGATTGGGGAACATGGGCTGGCTCAATGCTTTGTTTTAGTTTAGATTATTTAGCTCCGCTGTGAGATGAAGCCCCGCGCTCTTCGATCACCCGTATACCGCCGGGCCCGGAAGGACCCAAAGGGCTGGCCAGAAAGGGCGCATGCGCTCCGCTTTCGAGACTGGATCAGCATCAGCGCGGCCCCTCGACGGCCCTTCTGAGGTTTCGGATGCCGTCAGCATGGCATGCGACGTCTTGCAGGAAGTCACCTAGCGACGGGGCGAATTGCCCGCGACGGCAAATGGCTCTCTCGTAGCAAGCCCAGATGGATGCTGCCGGTTGATCGCGAAGCATGCGAACCCAATCGTGAGCCACGCTGTCGGGTTTATCGGCATTGTAGCCGGGGAAGTGCGCCAGCAGCCGCTTTACGATGCTGAGGACTTCACTCGGCGTTCCTGGGCACAACAGAGAACTCAGCGTCGACAATGCGGTCGTCCGTTGATCCGGACTGAAGGCCTGGCTCAGAAGCTGCCCTTTCGGTGTCGCCCGCCATTTGGCGCTCAAGTCGTTCAAACGGGTTAGAGCGTGTTCCATGGCCTCGGGTGTGGGCGCTGGCGCCGTAAGTTGGCGGGGCGCGAAGGTGTGTTGAATGACTGCGGTCATCGTAGTTTCCTTCCATAACTTTGGTGAGATTGGCGGGCTTCAGCAGCCAGTCGATGGCCATGCAAAACGGCTTGCCGGTTCGGCCGGTGAGGAACGAACTTTGCTCAGCCCGCTCGATTGCGGTTTGCCAGCCCTCAAGGCCGATCTTGCGGATGCGAGCCTTCAGGGCCGCTTTGCGGCTATCGCTGAAGGCGTTGGGGGTTGCCCAGTTAGGCTGGCGTTGGGATGCGGCAACGAACATCCGAAAGCCCTCTTCGGCACGGCGAAGCTCAGGGGCCCGGTCAGGGGTGGCGGGCGACGTTTCAACAGGCGCGTCGAAAACATCAGAAGCGTCAGCTTCTGATGTAAGGTTGTTCTTATGGGTCGTTCTTGGGTGTGATCGCGTAGGATCACAGGGGGTGTGATCCTTAGAGATCACAGGGGGTGTGACGGGACGATCACACGGGTCCAAGATCACACGGTAGAGGTTTTCACGCTGTCCCCCATCTGCCCGGTGCTGGTGCTCGACCCTGACATAACCCAACTCGGTGAGGCGGCCGCAGGCGCGGTTGACGGTTTCGCGAGCGATGCCGAGCAAGTCAGCAATCGTCTTCTGTTTGGGGAAGCATTCCTGATCTTTCGATGTGAATGATCCAATTGCGAGCAAAACGCGCAATTGCACAGGTGTCAGCCTGTCATCAGAGATCGCCGCCGATGGAACGAGGGTGTACCGAGACTGGCTCACGGCAAAGGGCCCGTGAAAAGGTTCGCCAAATTCGCCCGATTGTTTGGATATTTGCCCGCGAAATTGGACAGGTTAGACAACCTAGTCCGCTGATTTGTTGGAAAACGCGCAAACCGGGTGGGGCCTCCACGAACTTTCCCTGACAATTCAACACGCAAGCGCGCAGCCCGTCATGCTGAACGGGAATATTCCCATTTGCTGCAAATCGTTTACCCGGCATTAACCATTTCGGGCGAATTTGGGCAGGTCTTCTCTTGGAGACACCCACCATCACCCAACGCCTTCGGCGGGAGCTTGTCTCCCGCCTCTTTTCTTTTCGGGGTAGGGTTTTTTCGGTCTGGCGCTGCCCCATTCCACAATTCTAGCCATCATTGCGGCGGATTTTCTGCACGAGGCGCTATTTGCCTCTTGAACCGGCAAGCCGCTCTGGCTATTCCCCCGTCTCCAGCTGTTCCGCGATAGCTCAGTTGGTAGAGCAGGCGACTGTTAATCGCCCGGTCGCAGGTTCGAGTCCTGCTCGCGGAGCCACTCTCTTCTCATTTTTGCACTTTCTAAGTCAGCCGCCGCATGTTGCAGGCTGAGCTGTGCAAGGCATATCCGGCCTAGAACGGAAAGATCCACGGCGTCATTACGACCGAGACGACCAGTGCGACCAGGGCGAAGGGCGTTCCCACCCTGATGAAATCCATAAATGTGTATTTGCCCGGTCCCACCACCAACGTGTTCACAGGGGAGGAGACCGGGGTCATGAACGCGGCAGAGGCCGCGAGCGCCACCGTCATCGCGGCCAGAAGGCCGAGCACGAGAGCCAGATCGAGGGTCATGCCGGCAGGTTAAGCGCGCCGGCCCGGACTCGGAACCCCCAAACCGGCGACCCCTGTGCATGGCCAATGATGGGCGCGGATCACGCCATCGCCGTCACTCCCTCGGGAGAGACCATTCGCCTTCGCCCAAATGGCGCTGCATCATCACGGTGTCTTCCCACTGGCCGAATTTCAGGCCGACAGCTTTCAGTGTGCCGACATTGCTGAAGCCCAGGCTTCGGTGCAACGCCATGCAGGCTTCGTTGCGGCCAGTGCCCATCACCGCCAGCATCTGCCGCCACGGCCCGGCTTCACACCGCATGATGAGCTGCGAAAGAAGCGCGCTGCCGACGCCGCGTCCGCCGAACGCCTCGCTGACATAGATCGAATCCTCGACCGTGTAGCGATAGGCGGCCCGGCTGCGATACGGCGAGGCATAGCAGAAACCGACCACGCGCCCGTCCGCCTCCGCCACCAGGAAGGGCAGGTTGCTGGCCAGCACATTGGCGCGGCGCATTTTCATCTCGGGAACAGATGGCGGCGTCTCTTCAAAGGTCGCCGGACTGGTCAGCACGTAATGCGCGTAGATGGCCTGGATGGCCTCCATGTCGGCATCTTCGGCGTCGCGGATCTTGAGGGCGGCGTCGTGCCAGCCTGTCGAAGTGTCGGATTTCAGCGCGTATCCCATAGGGTCTCCAGCTGGGGTGTTCAGTTTCCCCAGAGAGAGCCCGACTGTGGCCCTAAAGCAACAATCCCGCGCGCCAGGAGGGAGAACCCTGCGCGCCATCCCGTTTTTTGAGCAGAGTTTTGCGCGAAGATGCGTTTTGCGGGCAAAAGCACGGAAAGTTGGGATTTTTCATATGTACGTTGTGTAAAGGAAGCCGCGATGTAGTGCCGGGCTCTGTCAGCGCAGCGGCAGCAGGCGCGACTCCAGCAGGCTGGCGAGCCAGTCGGCAAACACCTGCAGCCGATGAGACAGATGACGGCGGTGGGGATAGAGCAGCGTGACCGGCATCGGCGGGCATCGGTAACCGGGCAACACTTCCACAAGCTCACCAGCCGCCAGATGGGCCTGCACGTCATAGGCCGGCACCTGGATAAGCCCGAGCCCGGCGAGGCAGCAGGCGATGTAGCCTTCTGCGCTGTTCACCGTAACGCGCGCGGGCAGAGGCAGCGTTTTCAACTCGCCGCCTTCGAGCCACTCCCAGCTCTCCGTTCGCCCGGTGGTGGGCGATGCATACCGCACGGCAAGATGGCCCTCTGCCAGATCGGCAGGGGCGCGCGGCATACCATGGCGCGCGAGATAGGCAGGGCTGGCAACATTCACCAGCGGCAGCAGTCCCATATTGCGCGCGATGAGCCCCGAATCGGGAAGCTCCCCGATCCGGACCGCGCAGTCCACATTCTCCCCGATCAGGTCCACCGCCCGGTCCGTCATACCGATCTGAATGTCTATGGCCGGATAGCGCTCCAGAAATCCCGGCAGGGCGGGCGCCACGATCAGCCGTCCGATCCGTCCCGGCATATCGACGGCAAGCCGCCCAGCCGGCGCGCTGCTGCCATCGCGCCGGAACAGGGCGTCGAGTTCTTCGCTGTCCTCGATCAGCCTCAGGCAGCGCTCATAAAAAGCCAGCCCGTCCTGGGTAGGCGACACCTTCCGCGTGGTACGGCTGAGGAGGCGTGTTCCAAGGCGGGCTTCCAGCGTCGCGATGGCCGTCGAAACCGTTGAACGGGGCACGTTCAGCGTCACGGCGGCCTTGGTGAAGCTTCCCGCTTCCACAACGCGGACCAGCACGCGGTAAAGGTCGATCCGGTCCATACAGCCCCAAGCCAATTGTTCGAGATATTCGACAACTGAAGTCGAATGAGCGTGATTTATATCAGATAATCCGCCGGATACATCTCTCCTGTCGATAGAAGAGGAGACAACCCGATGACAGCCCACAGCCTTTCCGGAAAAACCGTACTCATTGCCGGCGGCGCCAAAAACCTTGGCGGCCTGCTTGCAACAGACTTCGCCCGCCAGGGCGCAAAAGCCGTTGCGGTCCATTATAACAGCGTGTCTGCGGCGGCCGATGCGGAGAAGACCGTAAAAGAAATCCTCGAGCACGGCGCGCAGGCCTTTGCCTTCCGGGCAGACCTCACCACAGCCGGCGCAATGGAGAAGCTCTTTGCCGACGCAAAGGCCGACATGGGCAGCATCGACATCGCCATCAACACCGTCGGCAAGGTGCTGAAAAAGCCGATGCTCGAAGTGAGCGAAGCAGAGTTCGACGAGATGGACGCGGTCAACAACAAGTCCGCCTTCTTCTTCCTCAAGGAGTGCGGCCGGCATGTCAGCGACAATGGCAAGGTCTGCACCCTCGTCACATCGCTGCTCGGCGCGTTCACGCCTTTCTATTCCAGCTATGCGGGCACCAAGGCGCCGGTTGAGCACTACACCCGCGCCGCGGCAAAGGAGTTTGGCGAGCGCGGTATCTCGGTTACCGCAGTCGGTCCCGGCCCAATGGATACGCCCTTCTTCTACGGCCAGGAAACGCCTGAAGCACAGGCCTATCACAAAACCGCTGCCGCCCTTTCGGGCTTCTCGAAAACCGGCCTCACCGACATTGAAGACATCGTCCCCTATATCCGCTTCCTCGTCACTGAAGGCTGGTGGATGACCGGCCAGACCATCCTCGTGAATGGCGGCTATACAACGAAATAGTTTGTGTGCGGCATAACTCCATAAGGGCGGCCTTTGTGGCTGCCTTTATGGGCTCTGGCTGGCACAGCCTGTTTGCCAGTCTCTGTTCCGCTCGCAAAAGTCTCAAAGGGGCGGAGATATGCACACAGGAACTATGGCATTCTCAATCCGGGCATTTTCGATTTCGATGCGCGCCAGTTCCACCTGCTTCCTGTAAACCGGATCAGCCTGAAGCAGGGCGAACGTTGCTGCGCCCATTACCCGCCCCGCATCCACATCGCTCTGCCAGTGCAGGCCACACACGACGCGGCTCTGTCCGAACTCATATCCGCGCTGCACAAGGGCGTCAGCCCGATCTGGTGCCAGGCTTGCCAGGATCAGGCCCCATGTCCAGCCAAGCGCGGAATGGCCAGAAGGGTATGAGCCGTCATTGGCCAGCATTTCTTCTGCTTCTGGAACGCAGCTTTCTTCGGCCAGTAGGGCAAAGGGCCGGGTGCGCTGATAAAGCTCCTTTGCGGAATAGGTTGACCGGCCGGCATCTGCGAGTGCCCGGCGCAGGATTGTATTCAGGTGAGGCGTGGTTTCGGCAGAAATTTCGACGCCGAGAACGCACGAAAACGACTGCGCGGCAGCAGGGAATTTCAGCTCATTGTCGGCCTGGGCCAGCGTCCATCTGTCTGAATTCCGAAAGGCGCGTGTGGCAGCGTAAACTTCCCGGTCTGCGTCTTCGCGGGCCGACCCGGGTTGGGGCGGAGGTGGAAGAATAGCTGCGCTGTCGGGAAGAGTTTCCGTCGCAAGATAGCCCGCAAGGTATCCCGATCCGGGGCGCAACTCTCCGATCACTTCAGGATCAGTAGGCGGCATGGCTACGGCTACTGGTTGGGGCGTCCGGTCAGTATGCGGCCCTGTCGTCTGGCAACTCGTGGAGAAGAGCAGCGCAAACAACACTACGCCATAGACTGATCTGGTCATTTCGGGTTTCCTCACTTCGGCAGGAAGTTTTGTGTCGCGCAAGTCATATCCCGGTAGGTCGCGGCGTCGTGTGGTGTGCAGGATTGAGACCGGCAACGGATCTGTATCTTTAAGTCATTCTAAGCCGAATGTGTGCGGACCGCCATACCAGCTAAAGAGGCATTCAGCGTAAGTCTGAAGCGTGCCGAACTTGAGCCTTGGTGATAAGGGACGGTCTGGTCTTATACGATGCTCTCTAGAACATAGCTTTCTAGATAGGGCAGCTGAAAGGGGAGTTCCCTCCCAGCATTCCAACAGTGCTTTCTGCCACAGAGAAAATGGTGACAGCACGGCCCGCCATTTTGCCTGCATTGCTGAATACGCCGAGCCCTATGGTTTTCGCGACCTCGCAGGCCATGCTGGCCAGTGCTTTCCGCAGGGCCGGTTCTATGCCGCTGGCGTCCATCAGGAGGATGCTCATCGAGGCAGCCGCGTAAAGGCGCGCCAGATTTTGTCCATAGGCCGCCACCAGGGCGAGCGAGGATGACCCCATATTGGAGAGCGCTCCGGCGCTTCCTACGGCTGTGGCAAGCAGGTTCATTACCGCCATGACCCGGTCCAGCTCTGAGAGTACTTGCTGGATACGTTCATATTGCTGCCCGCCGCCGCTACCATCGGGTAGCAGGGCAAACACTTCGGCGGTCTCTCGGCTGATCGCCCAGCCCGCCAGTGTTGCGCCGTTTTCCGGCGCGACCATGATCGCTCCGCCTCCGGATGGAAACATCGCGCGCAAGCTGCGCTCAAACTCCTGCCATTCTGCAATGGCTTCCCGGCTTAGCCCTTGCCCCTGGAAGTGCGCGCGGTTGATGACGGCGAGTGGAGCGTCACCCACGACAGAAACTGTGCTGGTTTCAAACATCATGGTCTCGGCCATTGCGAGGGAGATTGAGGCTTCGAAAGCCTTTTCGATCATCGTGTCCCTGTCTTTCGCCAGGACAAATGTGCGGCTGAGCGGCATGATGTCTACTGATCGGCGATACTGATCTGTATTCATCACTGGGTGCGCTGAATACAGGATACAGCGCATGCCCTGTTCGGCGAAGGAATATCCGTCCCCGGACATGATAATTGGGCGCGACATGAGGGTCGCAAGGGCGCCCGGCAGTATCTTCCGGTCTGCTTCGAACGCCGATATCAGGGCGTCCAGGTCGGGTGGCTCCTGAGCGACCGTCCGGTCGATGGGCTCCATCGAGAGCTTTGCTGTCAGAATGTCATCGAGAATGATGGACAGGGGCGGAGGAGAGCCTTCAATGGCCATAAGGAATGTGCCGAACATGGCGCCCTGCAACTCATCGAGATCGTCTTGCGTAAGCTCGCCGCGCCCATCATGACCGGCAAGGATACGCGCCACTTCCGCCCCGCCTACCTTCATGGTCAGACGAAGAGAGGCGAGTTTCTGCTTGCGTGCGGGCTCCGAAGGTGTGGTATACTGACCTTCTCCGCTGACTGGGCCGATGGTTGCTGTGGCCTTGCGCAATCCCGTTATCTTGTCGAGGACACGGTAGGTCAGACGATAGGGTAGCTCCGTGCCTTCGTCTTCCAGGAACAGGCGGATTGCCTCTTCCGCGTCAGACGTGTCTTCATTCCTGACATCAACAGCGCTGCCATTTGTTGCCTCGGCCATCGCGTCGAAAATGTTCTGCCCGCCGCGTTGTCGCCGCAGTTCCAGCCTTCCGCGGACATCCATGATGACGGCTTTCGGGCCAGCCTTCAGGATGGCTAGGTCGGCTTCCGTCGGCTCGCGTCCGCCGAGGTCTCCATCGGTGGCATAGACAATGAGGTTGTAAGGTGAGCCGGCCGCCCGGATGAGGTGTTCCCAGAGGCTGGAATTTGTACCGCTTATGGTGACTTTTGCGCCTGGATGGATGGCGGTAGCGACGACCCTTACGCGTTCGGCCAGTGCCTGCATCTCCGATGTCGTGCCGCGATAGGCCGCCGGCATCGAACCGGAACGATCCGCCAGGAACAGGATTTTCGGCGCGCGGTCACGCGAGTGCAGGATATGGCCCGTGGCCTGGCCCTCATCCGAGAGCGCGAAGTCCGCACACGACAGGCCGTCCACAATCCGGCCTGCTGCATTCCTGGGGCGGATATTAAGGGTAATATCCGGGAAGCATGTCGCGTCCACTTGCAGATCGACCGAGGCAACTTCATCCGTCTTTCCCGAAGGTGCGCCATCTCCCAGGTCTTCGCCATTGATGAAGACGTTGCCGGACTTTGTAACCGACAAACGGTCTCCTTCCAGAGTAATGCTCTCGCCCATCTTGATGGCATTAAGGGGATCAAGCGTCTCCCCGTCCAGCGCCTGTATGGAGAGTATCGGGGTGAATGCCCTGAGATCGCCCGCTCGGGATGCCAGAATGCCCAGCGTCTCTCCGAAGGGTTTAAAGGAAATCTGTACCTGACGGCCAGCGACATCTTCGGCTGTCCAATCCGCACGCACAATCTCAAAGGTTTCGTCCGGGGCGTTCGTCGTGGTGCCCGTGAGGGTGATCGTCACCGGCAACAGCCCGGTCGCCTCGCCCGCGACTGCCTGTCTCACATTGCCTGGGTCAGATGTAAGCTCTGTATTCAGACGGATGGGATCGGCGTAGAGTATGCCGCGCTCAGGATCATGAATCCGAACTGCCGGCGACAGGCCGGAAGGTCGGTCATCATATCGGTATGAGCCCAGGCGCGCTTCCTCGTCTGCGCCGATGGCGGCGCGCAGCTGACGGGATATCTCGGCAACCTCAGCCTCTTTGCTGCTGACATCCGCAGGCTTGCCGGGGGGGGAAATGTGACCGAGCCGCCGGGACCAGTCTTCGAGCTGCCTGTCGGTATAGTCCGGTTCGAAAGGCTGGGTCACATCGCGGAAGAAAAGGCCCGGGGTTTCTTCACGCGCTGGCGTGCTCAACTCGACAATCTCTGCCTGGCGACCGGTCTGCCGGATCAGATCGGCAAGGATTTCAGCTTTCTCTCGCGCCGTTCCCGCGCCCGCGCGCAAAGCGGCGCGCGCCCCCCAGCGGACACCGCTTCCCAAGGCGAAGCGGCGGTTGTCGGTAGATACCAGCCGGATTTCATCGCGTACAAATCTGTGCAGCGCGCCGATATCGCCCGTCTCGACCAGCACCTTTGCCCGCCCGACCGGATGATCCGGGCTAGCTCTCAGCGCAGCCTGCACCTCACGCCACACAGCATAAGGTCCGGGCTCTGGACTACCGACAAACGCCGCGCCGCGTTGGCAACTGCGCAAGGCCAGCCCGCCCCCACCAAGTACCAGAGCGCCGATGCCCACAAACCCGGCCGTTTTCATCAGGCCCCGCCGCGAGAAATTCTGATCGCTCATGCGCTTTCCCCTCATCCTGATACAGTTTGCCGCCGTCAGGCTGAGAGCTTTGCTACCGATCGAATGGGAAGCTCAGCCTTCGGCGGGTCGAACTTATGTCTCAGTAGTCAGCCTCTTCCAGTCCGAGGTCTGCAGCCTCGCTGTCAGGAACGTAGCGGGCAGGAGTGCACACCCCCTCAGCACAAGGACCAATGGCCAGTGTCCGCGCAGCCAGTTCCGGGTTGCACTGATCAATACTGTCGGCGACGGCGCCTGTGAATGTGACGGTGCCGTCTCCATTTGTGACGAATGTATCAGGCGCCCCCAGCGGCGGAATTGGCAAGGCATAATCCACTTCATCGCCTGACCAGATTGTCGTGATGCGGATTTGCCGACTGTGCGGCACGATATCCTCAGGGTAGGTAACCGTGAAGCCAACCGTGCAATAGCCGCCCCGATCGAGAACTTTATGCGTAAACAGAACTTCTCCTGCGACGGCGGCTGCGGCTGGCGCGGCAGCCGTGATGGGGGCATCGGGCCCTGTTGTCTGGCAGGCGGAAATGGTCAGGGCTGCCAGAAGTGCAAAGGGCCAGAATTTCATCGTCATCATGTTGTTTCCTTTTGATTGGTATTGATCGGGCAGAGCGCCGCCCGATGATTGAATGGTCAGAGTTTCGACAGCACCAGTCTGGCCAGATCCTCAGCGGCCTGTTTGCGCTGCGGCATGGTTTCCTCCAGCCAGGCATTGGTGGCGGCCAGAACGTCAGCTGGCTGATAACCCGGCGCAAGCTCGATGTTCGGGCCGTGATAGGCCTTGATTTCGAAATAAAGGTTTCCGGCCAGGACGTTGAGATCGCCGCTGGCCGGGCGGAAGCGTGCGCGGTCTCCGATGTTGGCGACATCCACGAATTGGATACCCTCCGGGCGGTTGAGGATGCCGTCTGATCCTACAGTCGCGTCAGATATGGCGCCGGGGACGCCGCGTTCGCCAGCTTCATCCGCGACAGACTCCATGCCCTGTTTGAGCGCGTCGGAGTCCAGATTCTGCGTCGAGCGTTCGAATATGGTCCGGGTTCTTGCCGGGTCATCGTTCAGTGAGCGGACGCTGATCTCAACCGTCAGGAGTTTGCCGTTCTTTGCGTCGTAAATGCAGGTTGACCTCTGCTGGCGCTGCCTGATCCCGGTTTCTGAAAGTCCGAAATAGGCAGCAACGGCCTCTCTCAGCAAAAACGTGCAGGGATCGGATTTCCTGGCCGTATCGACATTGATTGCGAAAATCTCTTTCGCAGATGCACGCTCCGTCGCCTTCGTCGGCATATCTTCGTCCACGCCCCCGCAACCGGTCAGCAGCATGACAGAAAGCCACAGACCGATGGGAAGGCTAATACCGTTCGTGCTTCGCCGTGTTGGCATGACGTTTCCTTCTGCAAGCCAGAGCGGCTGCGCGATTTTCCGCTCTGCAACGGCAGCATCCGATCCATGGAGAGATGGGCGCGTGCGTACTGATACTGGTATGAACTCAACAGGCTTTTTTAGTCAGACATATGGCCCGGCAGCGTTTTGGTTTCAGCTTTTCTGGGATCATGCCGACTGATCGGCCCGGCAGGGTAAGCGTTGCCAGCATTGTCCGGGTTCAGAACTATTCCCGCATTACCCGCGTTCCCAGCACTAGCAGCCTCCTTGTCGCTGAACCGCCAATCACCATCCATATCGCCAGTTTGCGGCAGCGCTCTGGTATCTGTTTTTCTGGGGTCAGGCCGACTGATCGGCCCGGCAGGGTCAGCCTTGCCGGCATTGCCCGGGCTCAGAACTATTCCCGCATTGCCCGCGTTCCCAGCACTACCAGCCTTCTTGTCGCTGAACCGCCAATCACCATCCATATCGCCAGTTTGCGGCAACGCTCTGGTATCTGTTTTTCTGGGGTCAGGCCGACTGATCGGCCCCGCAGGGTGAGCGTCGAGGTCATTGCCCGGTCTCAGAACTATTCCCGCATTACCTGCGTTCCCAGCATTATCAGCCTCCTTGTCGCTGAACGGCGTTTGATACTTTTCCGGTTTTGAACCGCTTGCATCGGTTGTGGACTTCTGAGAGTGCGCGGGGCCGACTAGGGCCAGTGCGATTGCCGATGTGGCAAGGGCGGAAGCAAAGAAGCGTTTCATCTGAGTATATCCCTCTGCAAAGTGCGCCAGTCAGGCGACACGGTATCGAAGGGCTTCCCCAACCGGCGTACCGGCAACCAGCGCCTTCAATGACGTCAACGCAAAAGGCCGGACTTGTCCGCCAAATCTCTTTTGTCAGGGGGCGACGTCGACTCCGAGTGCAGATCCGGCAGATCTGCAGCTTTCGTGATGGCCCGCGGGAACACCGTCTGTCCGCGCGAGCGCGGCAAGGGCGGCCTCCATGTATGGCCTCGCTGCCTCCGTCCGGCCTTGTCCGGAGAGCGCCATGCCTATGCGGCAGCGGGCGATCTCGGTGGCATAGTGGCCGGGCGGCAATGAGAGCGAGAGCATCCCGAATGCCGTCTGCGCGCTGGCCTGCGCGTCAACGAAACGACCGAGGTTGAGCAGCGCCTCTGACCGCGTCAGTGACGGGAAAGCACGCATGGGCATGTCTTCGGGAATATGCACGCTAAAGATTGTTTCTGCCTGATCGAGAGAACCTATCGCTGCTTCGTTCTTTCCGGCGCTGATCTGCAAGCTTGCGAGATTCTGAAAGGTTTCGCCGACGCGGCGGGAGGCGGGGCCGTCGATACGCTCATAGGCGTCAATAAGGCTCTCCATAAGGCGAATGGCTTCGTCCATTTCCTTTGCTTCTGCCAGTGCCAGAGCCAGATTGTTCTGGTGGGACAGCGTGGACTTGTAGTCGGGCCCAAAGGCGGAAAGCGAGAGATCATATGCCCGGCGATGCGCGGCAATACCCTCCATGACGTCACCGCGCTGTGTGAGTACCTGCGCAAGATCCGACAGCGGCAAAGTCAGCCGGGGATGATCTGGGCCATAGGTTTCCTCGCCGCGCGCTAGCGCCAGTCGCACCTGTGTTTCTGCCTCGGTCATCTGGCCGAGCTGCAGAAGTGCCCGTCCGAGCCCGGTGCGGACCTCAATCTCCGAATTTGCCGTGCCCGCGATCAGTCGCGGTAGAGCTTCCTCGAACAGGCCGAGTTGCTCAGACCAGCGGCCATGCTTGGCCCAGGCTGCCCGCGTGAGCGTCCACAGGGCGTAGCGGTCGTCCGGCGGGGCCGCTCTGGCAATGGAAAGTGCGCGTGTGATTGCTGCTTCCCCAGCCTCCCGGTCTCCGTTCGCAACGGCCAGGGCCCCGCGATACGCTATCACATTGGCATACGCTGTCGTTGTCTGATCGCCTGCGCTTTCCAGAATCCCAATGGCCAGATCGGCGAGTTCAATAGCCTTTCTCTCATCGCCTGCGCGCTCGTTCAGGAGCGCGGCCCAGCCGATGAGTTCGATCTGCAACAGCGGGTCATCAAAGAGTTTTTCCCGCACATCAGCGAGGGTCGGGTCAATCAAGTCATCAAGCTGGCTTGAAATGGACATGGCGCCATCGACCTGAAGCGGGTCCATCCGCCTAAAGAGTTCAAGCAGAACGCTGCGTCCTCGTTCGGCCCGGTCAGCTGCTGCGATTGCCAGAGCGCGTTGTTGCTCCAGTTGGTGGGCATAAACGCTGAGCGTAGCCGCCCAACCGACGACACCCGCCAGGAGCATGACCGAGAGGAGCGAAGCTATCCGGTTGCGGCGAATGAGCCTGGCGACAGTCTCAAGCTTCGTGCCGGGACGGGCCAGGGGTGGGTCGCACCGGATCAGCCGGCGGATGTCTGCTGCCAGGCCGGACGCTGTTTCATATCGGGCGTCTGGGGAAAGCGACGTCGCTTTCTCAACCACCGCCCGGACATCGACCGACAAAGGCGGGCAGGGTTCGCACACTTTGCTGAGCACGCGGCCCAGCTGGTAGATATCGCTCGCCGTCGTGATCTCTCCAAACTCGAGCTGTTCCGGCGAGGCGTATTCCGGCGTCATGGCCGAGACAGGGTCAGCCTCATCCTGAGCGGCCACCAGACTCGCCACGCCGAAATCCAGAAGCCTTGCGCGGCCATCTTCCGATACGATGATGTTGTCGGGCTTGATGTCCCGGTGGATCACGAGCCGCGCATGGGCCGATTGCAGAGCCTCTGCAATATCCGCAACCAGAGCCAGGCGATCATTAAGGGTAAGGCCAGCTTCATGGCAGTACTCGGTGATCGGCATGCCCGCGACAAGATCCATCGCCAGCCAGGGCGCGCCGGTCGCGGTTTCACCCGCATCCAGGATACGGACGATTCCCGGGTGATCGAGTGTCGAGAGGATGCGCCTTTCCCTAAGGAAATGGCGTACAGCGTCTCCGCTCAGCCCGCCCCGGATCACTTTCAGCGCAACAGCCTGTTCATACCGGCCATCATCCCTCTGCGCCTCATAGACCACCGAGAAGCCCCCCGCTGCGATCCGCCTGCGGACCCGCCAGGGACCATACCGGGCGCCGATGCGTGGATCATCGTCCAGAAGTTCAAGCCGGGCGGCAGCATCAGCAAGCAGCTGATCCCGTTGCGCCAGAAGCTGATCAAAGTGATGACGGCTGTCCGTTTCACGGTGGAGCAGGCGTGTTACATGTTCAATCGCTTCAGGATCATCTGGAAGTAACTCTTCAAGCCGTCTCCGGCGATCCGCAGTAGGCAGCTCAATGGCTGCTGCAAACGCACTGTCCAGACGGTTCCAGTATGAAAGCTCTCTGCTGGTCACTATGCGTCACTCCTGGATCGGTGCAAATGTTGCCACCACTTCCGGCAGCTATACGTTTTTCCCGGCATCTTCACCCTTAACGCAATTGCGTGTGCCGCTCCGCCAGCAAGAGGTTGGCGGGAAATGGCTAGGAACTGCGTTTACGAGTTGGGACGTACGCGAACTGACAAAGGATGAACACAATGGCCGTATCGATCAAAGCCCTACTTGCCGCAAGCGGTATGATGCTCGTCGCGAACCAGGCTGAACCGCAGGAGTTTTCAATACTTGGGGGACCGACAGTTGCCTATCAGGGCCAGCGCACGATCACGACCAGCGATGTCAGCATGGTGCAGACCGTGTACGCCAAGCCCGGGAAGGGCCGTTATGAAACCGTGATGGAGGGCATGCAGATCGTTCAGATCTGGCGAGACGACCTCAATCTTCTGTGGTCCCTTACACCGGGGCAGAATCTCGCCGTTTCAATCCCCTATGGCAGTGAGCAGGCAAACTCCCCCTTTGCTGACCTTGAAGACCAGTCGGTCAGTATCGAAAAGCGGTTCATAGGTACGGAATCCGTCAACGGCGTTCAGGCAAACCGCTATTATGTTATCAGCACCGGAAGTGATGGCGGCGGGGCCAGTGGACATGTCTGGATGACGCCTCACAATATTACAGTCCGTATGCGGATGCAGTATAATGATCCAGGGCAAAGCCCAGGGGAACTGCACTTTGATCTGAACGGTCTTGTGATTGCGGACCAGCCGGATTCGCTCTTTGAGCTACCCCATAGCTACGAGGTTATGTCCTTGGGCGCTGCAACCCCATCAGTTGCGGGTATGATGGGTGGCTATGCCGGTGATGTTGCAAGGGATGCAACCGATGCGGCCGCTGCGGAAGCAGATCGTAACGTAAAGGAAAAAGCTCGTAAGGAGGCTCGCAAAGCGGTGCGCAAGATCCTGAATTGGTAGGCCAGGGAAGCTGGCCGCTTCAGGATGAAGTGTCCAGATAGTCTACCAGATAAGCGCGGGCGCGGGCCCAGTCGCGCTCAACACTTCTGACGGACCGGCCAAGCGCACGCGCTGTTTCACTGACCGTGAGCCCGGCGAAAAACCGGCATTCAACAATCTTCTCCAACTCCGGAGACTTTTCCGCCAGTTTGAGCAGGGCGGCATCGATATCGACGATCTGGGCCTCAGCGCAGGGCTCCGGGATCTGATGGTCCTCGATGCTGACATGCGCCGCACCAGCGCCCCGTTTTTCCGCCAGCTTGCGACGGGCATGATCTACCAGTATCTGACGCATCGCCCGCGAGGCGGTTGCCAGATAGTGGTCCTGATCGGCGAAGCGGCGTGCGCCGTCATGCGAGAGTTTTATCCATGCTTCATGAACGATCAGGGTTGTGTTGAGGGTTGCGCTAGGCGGCCGCCCCTTCAATTGCCGCGAAGCGATGCGTCGCAGAAGATCATAGGTTTCCGCCAATAGCTCATCAGTAAGGCTGAGTTCACAGTCCGGTCTTTTTTGCGGATCTTGATATTGACCGGTTGTCACCACCCACCCCTTTGGTACCGGTCTGTACCGGATATGTTGTTTCTTCTGGGGTACTCACAACTCACCTTCCATGCAACCGCGCCAGGCGATCTACACGTCATGGAGCGTTGCTAATCGTCCCATGCAAGACGTATCAGAAGGCAGCCCGTTTCGAGCTTCAAATTTCCGCTGGCGGAGTTTTGGGCCCGTTTGCGTTTGAGAGTCTGAATGTATGCCAGTCCCTGGAGGATAACGCCATGTGTAGCCCTTTTGAGGCCAGCCTCGCAGCTCGATATGCGGGCTCGCGAGGCCGGAAGACTATTTCCATGCCCCGTTCCGGACACGCTGTGTGCGGCCTGGCTTTACTATTGACCGCTGCATCTCTCACTAGCTGTGGAGGTGACAACACCATTGCGGAAAACCAGGTGAACCAGGGCGAGGATGTGGCCGCAGTCAGCGCAGCGCGTGCCACATCCGCTCAGGATAAGCAAAATAATCGGGGCGATTGTGACCTCCTTACTGAGGCTGAGCTGGACGCCGCATTCGGCGGAAAGCTTTCCTTCGGAAATTTCCAAGGCTACCGCCAGCGCGGCAGTGGCTGCACGGTTCCGACAGTCGGTGTTGAGGGGCAGTTTATCCTTCAGGCACAAACTAAAGAATCTTTCGAGGCCCACCGGGACACCTATCAAACCTATGCGGGCCAATCCCTTGCAACGATGACTCCGGTCAGTGTCGGGGTGGAAGGATACCTCGTAAATGATGCTCAGATCATTGCGATCGATGACCAGGGGCGGGCAATTTCAGTCGCTCTCCAGGTCTTTGTGTTCGGGGGTGATCCTCCGGTCACAAAGCAAGAAAGCGCGCAGGGCGTGGAGATAATTGCCCGTCAGGCACTCGAGCGGCTCTGACAAGGCAAGCGCATCGTAGCCTTGCTGGCTCGCGAAGTTTGTTTTGCTCGGGACGCGATATCAAAGGGAACCTGTCATCGGGATTTTACGTTATGGGCGCCAATGCAGGGAAAGCTTACTTCTGTAAGGTTTGGATAAGATCGTTTGTCAGCCCGGCCTTGTAACGTTTGAGCAGTTGCATGCTGGCATCGGCAGCTGATCTGTCATCGGAATACATGAGTTCGAGAACGAGCCCCCGCATGGCCGCCATGTGAAGGTGGACCATAGTGATGACGGTATCGCGATCTCTGATGCCGGCAAGCTCGGCCTGTTCCCAGACGGCTTCTTTCTGAGCGGCCTGAAGGCGGTCAATCACCGGCCGGAATCGGCGTGCCAGTTCAGCGTCACTGCGGGCGCCGATCATGATTTCAAGAAGCGCTATCGCCGTGGGCTGGACCATTGCCTCCCAGGTGGCAGAAGTGATTGCCTCGAAGATCGGCATTCCGGCCTGAAGGTTTCCGAGGCGGCGGCGCACATGTATGTTCTGGGTTTCGGCTGCGTGTTCTGCGACGGCGATCAGCAGGTCAACCCGCGTGGGGAAATGATGAACGAAGGCGCCGCGGCTGACATTCGCCTTGTCGGTAATGCGCTGAAGTGTGGTCATGCCGAGGCCAAATTCGTTCAGGCAGTCGATTGCCGCATCGATCAGACGCTTGCGCATGCTGGCTGTGCGTTCTGCTTGAGATGTCCGTGAACGCCGTGCCGGGGGCGGTCGATCGGTCCTGCGCTCACTCATCTTCCTGTGCTTCTTTCCTGTAGGCTGACAATTTGTGCACCCTGCGCCACGCGTTGCGCGCGATTGTGTTTAAGATCACGGCCTGGGTTGGGCAGCCAGTGCCCTGTAAAGACGGTTAAATCGCACCAGTAGCGATTAGTATTGGTGAGGTCGTGCATTCCTATAAACCAATAAACATCATAAAAACAATGGAAAATTCCGGATTCAGATTTTCCGAAACTGGAAAACAAGAACTTTGTTAGTGCGATTAATAAAAAAAGATTTACAAACCGTGCGGACTGCTTTTGTATTTCTTACAGCCAGGCTCCCTTTGAAGGGGTCCAGAAACTGGCGTGGGAGGTACTATGAAAATGTTATTCCGATCCGCCTCACTGGCGGCGATGGCGTTCGCGTTCGAGGCCGGTTACGCGCACGCGCAACAAGATGATGTCGCGCGCCTGCCGGATGCCTCAGCATCCGAAGTTCATCAGGAGGCACGGCAGAAAACGGTCATCGTGACAGGCTCTGCGATCCGGGGAACGCCCGAAGATGCTGCGCTGCCGGTGAACGTCTATTCTGCCCAGGATCTGGAATTGCAGGGCAATCCTACCGGCCTCGATTTCGCAAAGGATCTTCCGCAGGCGGGCCCGACTTTCGGGGAGGCGAATTTTTTCGGAGGCGGTCCGCAAATCGGCGCGGTGCAGATAAACCTCCGCGGTCTTGGTGCCGATAAGACGCTGACACTACTCAACGGGCGCCGCACCAGTCAGAATATTTCCTATATGCCCGGCATGGCAATAGACCGGATCGAAGTGCTCAAGGACGGCGCGGCGGTGATCTACGGCGCGGACGCTGTCGGAGGTGTTGTCAACTTCATCGCGCGCGACACCTTCACCGGTTTTGAGGGAGCGGCCAACTACAAGCATGTTGACGGCTCCAGCGGCGACTTTGATCTTGGGTTCATCGCGGGCATCGGGGAGGGCGATGTCAACTTCATCATCTCCGCCGAGTGGGAGAGCCGCTCACAGTTGAGCACAACGGAGCGCGGCTTCTCGAGCCTTCCCTATGGCGTGAATCCTTCGCCCTGGTCGGATCTTACCAACGCGGCAAACTATACCCCGATCAGGGGAACGACCTACCTGGCGAGCCCACTCACGGGTTACTATTCAGACTTCACCCAACCGGTCTGTGAATCTCAGGGGGGCATCTGGCGTCCGGATGATGCGCTCGGTCCGCGCTGCTCATTCGGGTATGCAAGCTTCTACAATCTCGTCGAGGATCAGGACATTTTCCGGGGTTATGCGCAGCTCAATGCAGCGGTGACCGAGAACATGAACTTCCATGTCGATCTCAACTATGCGGAGTTGAAGGTTCCTTATCACTTCGGCTCGCCCTCTTTCCCCACGACGCGCGGGCCACAGCCCACGACTGGCGCGACATTCCAGTATATTGTTCCGCGTACCAACCCTTATGTCGCCGAGTTCGAAGCCCGTAGCGGCGCCGACGCATTCCCCTTGCTGGGACTGGCGGATGGATACTTCGTTTCGCTCCTCCGGCCTTTTGCGCATGGCGGAAACCCTGTTCTTGGCCGGGGCGAGGGATTCGGCACGCCCGCAAAAGTGGACAATCAGTTCTGGCGCGCATCTGCCAGTCTGGACGGCACGCTAGGGGATAGCTTTGGGCCTGCCTCAGCAATCAACTACAACGCTGGTGTAACCTATAGCCAGAACAAGAACCTCTATGCGGGGGCAGACTATCTCGGCTTCCGTCTTCAGGAGGCATTGAACGGATTTGGCGGCCCTGGTTGTGGCGCTACAGATCTTGATCCTGCAACGCCGGGCACTCAAAATCCCGGTGCTGCGGGTCAGAACGGGTGCCTCTATTTCAATCCCTTTTCCAGTTCGTATGCCGGTCAACCAGTTCTGGGGCTTGCCAATCCGAACTATGTGCCTGGGTTGGAAAACCCGGCTGAGCTGGTCGAGTGGCTATTCGATCCGCGTGTCGTCGAGACCATTACGGAGTATCTGACGGTTGATCTGGTATTTGATGGCATGTCTGGTATCCAGCTTCCGGGTGGTGAAATCGGCTGGGCGGCTGGGGCGCAGTGGCGGCAGGCGGAGTATCGCGAAGTCGTTCCGAGCGAGTTTTACAATGGCGCTGTACAGTGTCCCTATCCGGGTACAGATAATTGTCCCGGCGAGCTGGGGCAGGGGCCATTTGCGTTCTATGGCATCAATCCCCCCGATAGTTATGACCAGCAGGGATTTTCCTATTTCGGTGAACTGGGCCTGCCGATCCTGGACAATCTGAACGCAACGGCAGCGGTGAGACGAGAGGAGTTTTCCGGTGGCCTCGCGGCAACGGTCTACAAGGTATCGGGAAAGTGGCAGATTATCGAGCCGCTGGCACTGCGCGCCTCCTATGGTACGAACTTTACTGCCCCTCCGATCGATTTGCAGCCGGGCGCCACCGAACGGGTTGTTCGCAGCTACACTCGCGCAGGTGGGGCGTGGCTTGGTGGCTCTATCTACACACAAGAGGACGTGCAGCCCGAAGAGGCAAACAGCCTCAATATAGGCCTTATCTGGAAAAGCCGCGGGTTCAGTAGCGACCATGCGATGACCTTCACGCTCGACTATTTTGACATCGAGACGAAAGGGGCGATCGACGAACTGGCCAGTCATGACCAGATCGCGAACGCCATATTCAACGCAGCAACAAGGCTTGCAAACTGCTCCAGCCCCTTCATTGGCCGAGTGGCGTTCAATGACAATCCAGTGAACTCACCCGGCGGGGCCTGCATTCAGGGGCTGACGGGGGTTGCCCAACTCAACAATATACAGACCAATGAGGGCAACGGCGCTGATCAGTTCACGTCCGGCTTTGACTTCATGTTCGACTATATGCTGCCGATTGGTGAGGCGAACGTGTCTTTCAATGTAAGTGGCACCAGGCTCACGGAGCTTGTCACGAGCGCCGCCTTTCTGGATGGCGTGGAAGTGGCACCGGAAAACGAGCGGCTTGGATATCTGAACTTCTCGTCGATCGGCTTTCCCGCACCGGAATGGCGCCTGAACACTTTCCTGAACTACAATCGTGACAGGCATAACGTCCGCCTGACAGCGCGTTACTTTTCGAGCCTGGAAGATGAGCGTGGAACCGTTATTCCTGTCGGTCTGATTCCGGGTACGAATACGCCGTTCTCCGAACCTGTTCCGGGCGAGAATGTCGACAGTTCACTGACATTTGATGCGACCTATGTCTTCGATTTCAGTGAAAAGCTTCGCCTTTCCGCAACCATGCAGAACATCCTGGACGAAGACCCTCCCTATATCCGTAACGAGTTCGGCTATGATCCGCGTCTGGGTAGCCCGCTGGGACGGACGATTGAAGTCGGTCTCAAGTACAGTTTCTGATTCATGCACATGGGGCCACGCGCCGCGCGGCCCCATGTGCATTTTGACGAGAGAGTTTTGTCGTGTCTGCGCATACCTGCCAGAAGATCACTTGCCATCCTTATGTTTCCTCCCGGAGCAGTGATCTGATCGGGCAATCTGTGGCCAGGTCAGCGGCCACATTAACTGGCGCGCTTCCAAGGGAGCGCGCCGTTTTTCTAATAAGAAGTACACAGAATAAGTTTGAGATAAAATGGATGACCCTGGAGTTTCCGCCATGCTGTTAAACCGCCGTCACGTCCTCATTGGGGGCGCCGCTGTCGTTGGGGCGTGCGCGTCCAGTTCAGCTGGAAACCTCATGTCTCTAAATGATCCGCTAGTTGTGGAGACCGCAGCCGGAAAGTATCGCGGGAGCATGGAGGACAGCGTCCAGGTGTTCCGGGGCATGCATTACGGCGCCTCGACCGCGGGCAGCAACAGGTTCAGGCCGCCTCTGCCACCTGAGCCCTGGGCGGGGGTGCGAGATGCCGTGGCGTTTGGAGATCAGGCGCCCCAGGCGGACACCATTCTTGCCGCCGAGCAGGCGATGAGCGAAGATTGCCTGCGCATCAATGTCTGGACGCCAGCTGCGGACGGCGCCAAGCGGCCTGTGCTGCTGTGGTTCCATGGCGGTGGATTCGAGGCCGGGGCCAGTTCCATCCCCCTCTATAACGGCGCGAAGATCGCGCGGCGCGGCGATGTCGTTGTCGCGACGATCAATCACCGTCTCAATGTGTTCGGGCATTGTTACCTTGCCGATGCCCTGGGCGAAGATTTCGGCCAGTCCGGCAATGTCGGCTATCTTGACCTTGTGGCCGCCCTGAAATGGGTGCGGGAGAATATCGAGCGGTTTGGCGGCGATCCCGGCAATGTCATGATTTATGGCCAGTCCGGGGGTGGGCGGAAGGTTAGCCTCTGTTTTGCGGGACGGGAAGCACAAGGGCTGTTTCACAAGGGCGTGGTGCAATCAGGCTCACACCTCCGGGTCCAGTCGATCGAGCTGGCCAACGAACTTTCGAGTGCTCTGCTAACAGAGCTTGGCATTCCCAAATCTAATGCCATCCGTCTCCAGACGGTCCCTGTGGCAGCGCTTTCTGCGGCGCAACTCAAAGTAATGATAGCCGCGGGAAAGCGCTTTTCGCCGGTTCTAGATGGGCATAGCTTCGCTTCCCATCCATTTCTGCCAGATGCACCCGTCATTTCGTCGAACATTCCGATGATGCTGGGCACAACGCGCACCGAACTGACCAGCCAGCTTGGTTCGCGGCCGGGCATCTTTGACATGGACAAGCCTGCGGCAATGGCCGCGCTGGCGGTTTTCCTTCCGAAGGGAGACATTCAGGAAGCTTTCGATATATTCCAGGCCTCCAGGCCAGAGGCAGCCCCCTCCGAGATATTCTTCACCATTGCCTCGGCGCGCGGATATGTCCGGGATCAGACGATCATGGCGGAGCAGCGCGTCAGGGCCGGTGGCCCGGCGCCAACTTATGTGTATCGCCTGATGTGGCGATCTCCCGTCGAAGGCGGGCGCCGGGTCAGCCAGCATTCTCTGGATTTGCCGTTCATATTCGACACGGTGGACACCGTTCCGCACATTACAGGACCGGAAACAGAGGAGACCCGCGTCATGGTGGACATGATGGCGGAGGCTTGGCTGTCCTTTGCGAAAACGGGCGACCCGGGCCATGCGGGCCTCCCTGCTTGGGCGCCCTATGATCTGGAGCTGCGCAGCACAATGATGTTCGATCTGCCGGCCCGTATCGAAAGTGATCCTCACAAGGCCGAACGCGAATTCATGGCGCGCTACCCAACTCAACAGATCGAGGAAACGGCGGCGCATCGCCGGCAGGCGGACTAGCAGTTTGCGGGGGATCAGATGCGGGCGTGAGGGAGGCAGGATATGAGTATCACGGAAGACGGAATGCCTGAGGGGATTTCCGGCTCGTTCAGCCGGCGGCACGTTATGGGGCTTGCCGGCGCAGCAATGGTGGCGCCCCTGATCGCCTGCGCATCGGCGGGGCCGGAGCCACGCGCACATTCAAAAGGAGTAGCCGCCATGGACGTCTCATCGCCGCAGCGTGTGTGGGCAAAGAATAACCTCCGGGGACTGCTTAACCTGTTCCTGCCGACATTCCTGCCGGATCAGCAAACGCTGGATGAAGAGGCGCTCCGGCACGATGTGCGCCATGCTATCGCGCAGGGCTTTTCAGGGACGCTGCCAATGGTCAACTGGACCCTGCCGCTCGATCCGAGGTGGGAGCAGTTTCAGCGCATCGTCATCGACGAAGCAAAGGGAAGATTGCCCGTTCACGGCGCAGTTTTCAACAGCGACCCTGACGCAGATATCGCCCTGATCAAGCGGCTTGAAGCGTTAGGCGTTGAGATGATCCTGATCACATCCCGGCATGATCCGGGTATTTCAGCCGAGGATCTGTACACGGCCATGCATCGCCGGATCACGTCCACAAGCCTGCCGGTCATGCTGTATGCAGCGCTTGGGCGTGGGCGGAGCTTCGCGCATCTCGGCCCGGCCGGGCAGCCGCTGGATGTGTTTGACCGTCTTGCTGATCTGCCCAACGTCACCTCGGTCAAAATTTCCCAACCCGTCACGTTGATTTCGACTATGCAGATTTGCGAGCGGGTGGCCGACCGGCTTCTTGTTGCACCGGTCAATCTGGACTTTGTGCCTCTTCTCAGCCGCCACTATCCCATTCAGTGGAGTGGGCAATGGAATGCTGAGGCCGTGCAGACCCCGGAGCATCCGCTGGGTAATGAACTGATTGCCGCGTGCGTCGCTGGAGATGAGAAGCGTGTGAGCGAGATTGCGCTGCGTATCCAGCCGGTGGTGGATCATTTCTACAAGGTGCAGGCGGGTGTTATTTCTCGCGGGGCCCACCCCTGGCAGCACAACAAATATTATTCCTGGCTCGGCGGGGGCAATGGCGGGCTGCTGCCGACCGATCCTCATGCGCCCGAGGGCGTTGTGCCGGTTCTGGATGCGATTTCCCGCCGTCAGATCCGGGAAGCGTTTGCCGCCTCTGGCCTGAACATGACGGATGACCCGGAAGAGCAGTTCATCGTCGGCCGCGCAGCCTGGGCGCGCGGTATTCGGGCCAGCAGTATGACTGCCAGCCCGAATTATGAAGCCTGACTTTTCTGCGCCGGATCAGAAGGTTGTCCCCTCCACTCCGGCAGTCTCCCAGAATTCCCGGAATTCCCGGCGCGGGTCTTGTTCCAGGCGCGTGTTATTGTCGAAGACCATGGTGGAGCGGCTCGCGGTGTCATAAGCGTCCCATTGTGGCAGGCGCTCATTATTAGGGTCGCCATTCGCTGCGAGGGCTGCCCAGGCAGATGAAATCCGGTCTGCCATCAACAGGCTGTCTGCCTGCGCGCCGGTGAGCCCTCCGCGGACGGAATGAAGGCTTAGGCCAACATCCACGCCGTGGACCGCGCCATAGCGGCCGTCAAAAGCGGCGGCCGGCCAGGTCCAGAGATAGGTCCAGACCGGCGCGCCGCCCGCGCGCGCCTTCATTTCGGCCTGCGCGAACGCGGCGCGGCGGAAGCCGAGATCGGTGTCCACCCGAGCCTGTAGCACGAAGGGCGTGGCGTCCGGGTCTTCCGTCCGGTACATTTTTAGCGCTTCCTCGGCCTTGTCGCCCGCCCGTTTGCGCATGAACTCCAGCAAACCTGCCTCGTCGAGATCGAAATTGCCCATCCTGTAGGAGCGCTCGTCAAGCACGGTGGAAATAATCAACGGAACGTCCAAGGCTTCCGCCGGGGTGTCCGGATACCAGGGATGGCGGAGGATTGCGACGCCGTCCACTACGGGGCCAAAGGAGCCGGGCGCTTCGCCTCTGGCCCGGTCGGCCGCCTCGAGTGTGGCCTGGGCTTCCAGAATGCTCGTGAACGGAACTTCCTGAAGTTTATCAACCTGCGACGTATTGAGATCCAGAGCGCCAAGAAGCCGCTCTGCCGTCTCGGTGGCCTTTTCGGCAGATCCCGCGCGGAGCAGGGAGCCGCTCATGACGCCGGCGCGGTGAAACAGCCCCTTTGCAGAGGGCATCGCAAGCAGGGTGTTCGTCTTGGCGCCGCCGCCTGATTGCCCGTAAACGAGCACGCGAGACGGATCGCCTCCGAATTGGCTGACATTGTCGCGTACCCAGCGCAGCGCAGCGACGATGTCCTGCATGCCGACGGTGCCAGAGGAGGCAAAGCGCTCTCCACCGAGCGCCGCAAGGTGAGCAAAGCCAAATGCGCCCAGGCGGTGGTTCACCGCGATGACGACGCAATCGGCAAAGCGCGCCATCGCTTCTCCGTCCATGCCGAAGGAATTGCCAGAGCCTGCATAGAACCCGCCTCCATGCAGGACAACGATCACCGGTTTCCTGGCCTGCTGGTCGAGGCTTGTGGTCCAGAGGTTGAGACTGAGGCAGTCTTCTCCTGGCCCTGCGGGCTGGCGGTCGAAGATGATCAGATCTGCATAGTCGTTGACCCGGTTGCCGGTGGCTTGCGGGGAGACATCTCCGAAGGCCAGGGCATCGCGAACGCCTGCCCATTTCTCGACCGGCTGGGGCGGCATGAAACGGTTGCGCCCGGCGGTGGTGGCGCCATAGCGCACCCCTTTGAAGATATGAATACCGGCAGATGAGGCGCCGCGGAGTTTCCCGTTACTGGTTTCGATGACAGGGAACAGCCCTGCCGCCCATGCGTTGCGCCCTAACAACAGAGATCCTGTGAGTGCTGCGCTAGATGCTAAAAAAAGCCTCCGACTGGAGTTGATTGGCGATGACATGGCTGGGTTCCTCCTGGGCGTGCGGCCGATCGGCCTGAAATGGACGCGACGTTTTCGTCTGATTGTTATTGGTGAGGTAGTAATACCCATTAGCCAAACAAATGCCAGTGCCAACAGAGGCTGTACGGCCGGGCAGGGCTCGCTGGGTGTGGCGGCTCTTGCTGGCGGCGCGGATTGGACTAAAAACGTATCATGAACAAGGAAATCCGACTGACCAAAGGGGAGCTGCTGCGTCTGGTTTGGACGCGTCCGGTGTCGGCGCTGGCGGAGGAGTTCGGTCTCAGCCCCAATGGTCTGGCAAAGATATGCGACAGGCTCGACATTCAGCGCCCCCCTAAGGGCTACTGGAAAAAAACGCCTGTGGGCGATCCTGGCAGTCTGCCCGTCATCGTCGAAAACCCTGACGACGTCATCGAGATCGGCGGGCAGCAGAGCGCTGCCCGGCGGCCCCGGTCGCGCCTGTCCTCAGAAGAGCGTCAGGCTCAGCTGATTGAGGCGGCGCGTGAAATTGCCTGCGACGAGGGCCTGCACCAGGTGTCGTTGCGGCGGGTGGCGCGGAAGATCGGTATCAGTGAAGCGCAGGCACACAACGTCTATTCCACGCGGGAGGAGTTGCTTGTTGAGCTGGCGCTGCATGAAATCGAGGCGCTGGAGGTGGTGCGGCTTGCGGCCATTGAGAGGGGCGGAAGCCGCCTGGCCAAGGTGGTCAACTCTACGCTCACCTACCTGAAGGAGGTGTCGCGGCGCGGTCCCATCCTTCACCACATCATGGCAAATTCGGTTGTGCGCCGGCGCGTCAGTCAGCGGCGCAGGGCGGTGCGCCGCGAATCGGCCCGGCGCCATGTGGATGCGATGTTGCGCGACAAGAGCGTCTCGGTTGAGGAGGCCAATGCCCAGTTGGCGGTCTTGACGGCGATGGTCTCGCGGTCAGCTCACCTGGTCTCGGAGGAGCGCATCTCTCTGGATCAGGCCGAGCGGCTTCTGGTATCCATTGTCATAGCCTCAGCGACCGAGGCGCCGGACTAGGCGCCTCGGTCAGCTCATTTCCTTTTTCAGTGTTCGCAAAGTGAGCTTCAGGGCGCGGCGGAGGGTCGCTTCTGCGGTCTCGAAGCTCGCCTGTCCCGTGCTGACCAGGCGCGCGGCCTCTTCGGGTATGGCTGACATGATCAATATGATGAAGAGGCCATCCTTTGGCCTGAAATCTAGCTGGCGGGAGGCCATCCGTGTCAGCCGAACGAGGATGAGCCGCATAAGCCGAGCGAGCTCCAGGTCGGGGACTTGGCGCATATATTCGTCCTGCGGCGCCTGAAAGATCAGCCGGCCATATTTCACGAAGTGCGTGAACAGGAGTTCGGATACTGCAAAGCTGGCTTTGCTGAACTGTTTTTCGCGGTTGAGGGCCTGGATAAGCTCGGGCGCTATGGTGGCGACATGATGATCAATCAGGCGGTTGAGCAGTGTGAGCTGGTCTGGAAAGTGTGAGTAGATAAGCGAGCGGCTGACTTCGGCGCGCTCCGCTACCTGGGAGAGGGGAAGGGGGAAGGCGCCGGTCTCGTTGTAGATGGCGTGCGCTGCTACAATAATGCGCTCCTCGCTACCCAGATCGCCCATCGGGCGCCCCAGAAGCGCGTCGATTCCTTCGGCGGTTGTTAAGCTCACGGATATTGCCCCTCCTGGCATTGTGGGGTGCAGAGCATCCGCGTGAGGGCGCAATGTCAATGCGGTGTGGGAGTTTTGAGTGACGCAGGCTCGGGCTGGAAGCGATATTTACGGGCGAGGCATGACAAAAAGTAGTGCGATTGCCAAAAACTGCACCCCTTAAAAATTCCTTTATTAATAGGCATTCCAGAAAAGTCCGAAGCCATCCTCTGTTTAAATCCATCACTATTGGTGCGATAGTCATTGACGACGCATAGCCTCCCAAATAGAACAGAATCATAAGGGGAGACGCCTCAATGGTGCGAATGCCAATAAGAAAAGACCTCACCCGAAGAGGCGTCCTGACGGGCACTGCGGGCGTAGGCCTGACCATGCTGGTGGCCGCCTGTGGTGGTGGTGGCGGGCTTTCCTGCGCAGGACCGGGCGAGCTGACCCGTTCGCAGCAGACTGCCCGGGATGGGCGCCACTATGTCGAACGCTCGAAGGTCGCCGGGAAGAATTGCGCCAACTGCACCTTCCTCAACAATCATGGCCTCAATGATCCTGGCGCGGCTTGCGGAGTCTGCGCGATTGATAACCTGCCGGCGCATCCCGAGGGCTACTGCATCTCATGGGCCCAGGCCGAGCTTTCCGGGACAGTTTCGAAAGGAGCGCAGCGTGCGTAAGTCCATTCTGATATCGGCTGCCCTGGCCGGAGCGCTCGTCACCGCAGCGTGCGGGGCTAGCAGCTCCGTAGACAAATCAACGCCCTCCCTACAGGCCGCCATCATGCCTGTGGCACAGGAGGGGCGGGCGCCCGGAACGGTCGGCCTGGCGTTCACCTATTTCTGGTACGACATGCATGAAACGCCTGAGGACTGTCCCGAAGGCTATGCCTATGCCCTGCGTGACCTGGCGATCCTGCATCTGCCGAAGGCGCAGCAGGAATTTCTCCTGCGCGCGGAAAATCGGTCCGATTACTACAAAATGGGATACGCCCTGTCCGGAAAGCGGATGCGCGAACAGGGGGGAACATCCATATGCAATATTCCCGATGCCTATGATGATCCCCCGCTCAGAACCGTGCAGAGCCGTGTCGCATACGGGCGCAATCTCGATGGGAAGATCTCGGACGGTATCGATACGGACAATTGCGGCGCTGTGAACTTCAAGTCACCGGATGGCACGCCCGGAATCGACAATCAGCTCTACCGCGTGATGGGTTGTATCGACAGTTTTCGCCGTGATGCCGAATTCGCGGGCGGCGCCATGGAAGACTATCATGTCGGCGCTTATCGCGATGGAGAGATCACGACACTGATGGAAATCCGCGGTGTGGATGATTTCGTCAATGATGACGAAGTCGAAGTGGGAATCTATTCCAGCCAAGACCCCACGCTTTACGATTCGGAAAAGCGGGGAATAGCCAGAACCAGCCTCACGGTCACGGACAACACGCTATGGCACAATGTGGCGCGTGGGCGTATCGAGAACGGTGTGCTGATCACGGAGCCGTTTGATCTGCGGCTCAAGTTTGGCTGGACCGGACGGCCTGCTGAATATGTCATCAGGGATGCACGCATTCACCTGACCCTGGCGGAGGATGGCACGGCAACCGGTGATCTTGCGGGCTATTTTGACCTCAAGCATGCCTATTGGCACAATTTCCATGACGAGCAGGGTGCTCTGCAAGTGGCGAATGGCTACACCTGTCCGGCCGTCTGGGAGGCACTTCAACGGCATGCAGACGGATACCGAGATCCGGAGACGGGACAATGCCAGGCCATCTCTACAGCGATGAAAATAGAAGCTGTCCCGGCATTCGTCATCCATCCGCCAGAAGACGAACTCAAAAAGTATTTCCTCGATACGCGCGATTATTATGGCGTGGAACTGTCAGAGATCGCGGTCCCGGGCGCTGAGCCGATGGAGCTCAAGGGTGCTGGTGGTCCGCCGGCATCCTCGCGGGCCAAAAAGGATTAATCGGAATGGTAGCTATGCGAACTCTTGGTCTGGCGGCTGCAACGGTGGCGGTTGTCCTGGCTGTGGCCGGCCTGGCCTACGTCAATCTGAAGCCGGGGATATCTTCGGCCGCACCTGCGCCGCTACAGATGCGCCGAATGACGGAAAGTCAGTATAGAAATACAATCTCAGATGTATTTTCACCGGATATCCGCGTCGTCGGCCGCTTCGAGCCAGACCTGCGCGTAGAGGGCCTGGCGGCCGTTGGTTCCTCCCAGGTATCAATCAGCGCCAGCGGCTACGAGCAGTATTATGGGCTTGCAGGCCGGATTGCCGGGCAGCTTCTGGATGATCAGCAGTGGCGCTCGATCATGCCCTGCGACTCAGAGACACCGACATCCTATAATGAGGCGTGCGCCCAGCAGATTATTACTCATTTTGGGGAGCGTCTGTTTCGCCGCGAAATGACACCTGAGTCCGTAGACGAATGGTTAGTGGCCGGACGTTTGGCGATGGAGCATGTCGGAGATTTCCGTAGCGCCATGGCTCTGACGATTGAAGGCATGCTGTCTTCGCCTGAGTTCCTCTTCATCGTCGATACGGTTGAAGACACCGAGGACGGGCGCGCGCGCCTGACGGGGCATGCAATGGCCTCCCGGCTGAGCTATCTGCTCTGGAATACGGTCCCGGATGAGGAACTTCTTCACGCTGCGAGAACCGGCGAATTGGCGACACGTGCAGGGCTGGAAGCCCAGGTGGACCGTATGCTCGCCTCTGAGCGGTTGCAGGAGGGCGTTGAAGCCTTCTTCAGCGATTTCCTTCACTTGAATGCCTTTGCCACTCTGGACAAGGACAAGCTGATCTATCCGGCATTCAATCAGGAGGTGGCCGCCGATGCGCGCGAGCAGCTCGTGATGTTCATGAACTATCACCTGCTGGAAAGGGAAGCCCCGTATACAGAGGTACTGACGTCCAAAGAGACCTTCATGACCCGCCCACTTGGGGTTATCTATGGGGTGCCTGTTCGTCCTCGGAATGACTGGGAACTGGTGCGCTTCGAAGATGAGGATCTGAGAGGCGGGCTCATCTCCCATATCGGCTTTACAGCGCTCCATTCCCATCCCGGCCGGAGCTCCGCCACGCTGCGAGGCATCGCAGTGCGGGAACTCCTTCTTTGCCAGTCGGTCGCGCCGGCGCCTGCGGCGGTGAACTTCACGGTTGTGCAGGAAACGGACAATCCGGACTTCAAGACGGCCAGAGCCAGGCTGACCCAGCACCGCACCGATGACGCCTGCGCGAGCTGCCACGAATTCATTGATCCCATTGGTCTGGCAATGGAAAATTTCGACGGGTCCGGAAGCCTGCGGTTTGCCGAGAATGGCGAACATATAGATGCGAGTGGGGTCATCGACGGCTACCATTTCGGCGATATCAACAGCCTGGGCAGGGTATTATCGGAGCACCCCGCGACGACTGCGTGCCTCGTCGAAAAAATGCAAAGATATGCCGCTGGCCGTTCGGTACGCCAATCAGAATCTGCGTGGACGGACAGACTTGAGCGCTCATTCAAGGCCAAGGACTACAGGCTGAAGCCGCTGCTGCGCGAGATCGCGCTGAGCCCTGAACTTTATGCTGTGTCGGTACCCGGAGCGGTGCCGGATATTCAGAAGGCTTCGCGCCAGGAACCGGAGAACCAGACATGACCATGACACCTCGTGACCCTCTATCCCGGCGCGCGCTGCTCAAGGGGGCTTTCAAGGGCTCGGCCATTGCTGTTGGGTTGCCCTGGCTTGAGGCCATGATGCCTGCGTTCGCCGGCACAGGCGGCGCCGCTGCCCGTCAGCCCCCCCTCCGCTTTGGAACTTGGTTCTGGGGATGCGGCGTAACCCCCGGAAGGTGGGCCCCCACGCCTGGCGCGCTTGGCCTTGATCTGAAGGCAGAGTCGCTGCCGCTGGAGCGCGTCAAACAGCATCTGAACTTCCTGAATGGCTTTGACGCCATTCTCGATGGCCGCCCAAATCATGTACATGTCAGTGGTACCTTCAGTGTACGTTCGGGGATAGCGCCGATGAAGTTTGGCGTCATTGAGGGGCCAACCTTCGAGACGGCCATTGCCGATCATCTGGGCGCCAATACGCGCTTCAAATCCATTGACTGCACGGCGACCGGAAATCCCGCCGACACATACAGTTATCGCTCCGCGCAAGTGCGCAATACGCCGGAAACCTCTGCCGCGGCCCTCTATGACCGGATTTTCGGGGTAGGTTTCCAGCGGCCAGGGGAGGGCAAGTTCGAGCCCGATCCCAACACGCTCGGACGCCTCAGTGTACTGTCGGTCGTCTCAGATCAGCGCAAGACCCTTGAGGGGCGTCTCGGTGTCGAGGACCAGCGCAGGCTGGATCACTACTTCACATCGGTCCGGGAGGTTGAGCAGCAGCTGGAACTCCAGACGCGCGAGCCTGTCATTCCAAAAGCCTGTGACCTGCCCGAGCGCCCGTCAGAAGCAGTGGCAAATTACGACCTCGCAAATGTTCACAAGAACCATCAGCTTATGGCGCGCCTAGTCGCGTTAGCGATGGCCTGCGACCAGACCCGCTCCTTCAACATGGTGTTTTCAAACTCGGCATCAAACCTCCACCGCTCGGGCGAAGCCAGCAGTCATCATCTCTATACGCATGAAGAATTCACCCACTCAGACCTCGGATATCAGGTAGAGACCAGCCGCTTCGTTGTTGAGAACATGAAGGCCTGGGCCACCTTTGTCGAAACGCTTGCGTCCATTCCGGAAGGAGATGGCACGCTGCTCGACAATTGCCTCGTGCTTGCGCATTCCGATACTTCCTGGGCCAAGATCCACGCTGTTCAGGGCATTCCTATGATGACGGCAGGGCGCGCCGGCGGGCGCATCAAGAATGGCATGTTGATCTCGGCGAACGGTGATCCCGTCACCCGTGTCGGTCTCACTATGCAGCAGATCGCGGGCCTGCCGGCAGATCGCTGGGGCACGGCGTCGATGGAGACTTCGAGCGACATTTCACAGCTGCTTAGCTGACCGGGCATGTTCAATCAGGAAACAACAGAATGAAGTATGAGAGAATCTGGTCGCGGCCCGAGCGCCGAAGCCTGCAAATGGGAATGTGCCTTGCGCTGGGGATAAGCGTTCTGACGGCCTGTGGTTCCGGAGAAGCACGCCTCGCAGACCTGACGCCAGAGCAGATTGAGCTGAAGCAGAAAATTGATGCCCGCCGGATGAACTTCCAGGATCTTGGGGCTGCCTTCAAAGCCGTGGGCGATGAATTGAAAGCCGGCCGCGCAGATAGTCCGACAGTCCAGTTCTCAGTTGATGCCGTATCTCGCTATGCCGGTCAGATTTCAGGCTGGTTTCCGGAAGGGAGCGGCCCGGAAAGCGGGTTCAAAACGGACGCTCTGCCCGCCATCTGGGAAAAGCCCGATGAGTTTGCCGCTCTCCTCACGGAGTTCGAAAAGAGCGTAGAGCTGTTTTCGCAGGCGAGCCAGGCAGGCGACGCGCCCGGCATACAGTCAAATTTTCAATTGGTAGGGTCTCAATGTGCGAGTTGTCATGAAAAATTTCGTAAGGAATAGTCGTCTTGCTGCGGCGGGGCTTGTTGCAGCTTCCTGCCTTTCATTGCTCCCGGCTGTGGCTGAAACTGTTGATCAGCCGGCGCCCGCTGCGCAAATAAACGGTCTCGCAGCCGTCGTCATCGGTGTTTCGGATATCGAAAGCGCTTATGAGTTCTATACGTCCGTTCTCGGATTGGAGCTCGTCCGAGAGGTAAAAACTGAAAAATATATTGAACGGATTATGTCAGCGCCAGATGGAGAAGGTACGCGGATAGTCCTCTTTGAAAGTCTGTCGGAAGACGTTCCAATGCACAGCCGTATCGTGTTTTACACAGATGACGCCGAAGGGATCATAGGAGGCATGAGCGCGCGGGAGCTTGAGGTTGTTCATCCGCCAGCGGCGTTTCCGGGAACTTCCGTGATCGTCGGTATTGCGAAAGATGCCGATGGAAATCTGCTTGAGTTTATCCAACTGCCCGAAGCGACGCCTCCGTCTGAATAGAACCTAGAGGGAATACAGCAGAAGGCTGATCCCGGCAGAGATTGACAGACTCAACAAGATGGCCAGCGGGCCAGGGAGGAGAACGCTCTGAGCGCCTTCCTGTGTCGCGCTGGCCTTCCGTTTACCGGTCAGCATCGGCCCAAACAGGTCAGCACGCTTGACGACTGTGTAGAACAGGATCGCCAGAAGATGCAGCGCGATCAGGGCCAGCAGAATGTTGAAGACAATTTCATGGATGCTGCCAGCCAGCCGGGCGTCGGCATAGCTGATGAAACGTGCCAGCGGCCCCGAATGAAGGCCGTTGGTATCCATTGAGAGCAGGCCGCTCGTGATCTGCGCTCCAAGCGCAAGAATCAGAGCCAGGGCACTGAGGCCGCCAATGGGGCTATGTCCCGCCGGTGGTTTGTAGGCAGACGAAAGAACCGTCCGAATATAACGAACCGTCCTGGCGGGCGTGGCCGTAAAGCTGGAAAATCTCGCGCTGCTGCTGCCAAGAAATCCCCAGGCAATCCGGAATATCAGCAGTCCCGTGAAGGCAATGCCCAGCATGATGTGCAAGTCCATGCGGCCGAACTCCGCCGTTACCCACATGGCAATAATCAGGCCCGCCGTGATCCAATGCCAGATGCGAATGAAAACATCCCAAATGCGGATCTGGTCTTGTCCTCTTTCTGTGTTTTGAGCATCGAGGGGAGGCTGTGTCATCATGAATATCTGCGATTAAATACGGTTACAGAGAGGAGGCTGAACAATACGATCTGTGTACGATGGAAACAAGGGAGTCCAAGGAAGCAGCTGGAAATAAAGCTCGTATTTATGGTAATAATAGGAGGATGAGTTAGCTGGAAAGTAGGTGCTCTGATCAATTGTCTGTTTTTGCGTTAGCATGGATGGAATTGATTCTGGCATGCGCTTTAATAGGGATCGGTCGTCTCAGCGCATGCAAGGGCGTCTTGCCCCGGCGTGTAGGACTTCAAATTTCTGTAGCCTGCCAATGATCTTTTTCGGCTTTGCTCTGCTGCCCTTTCCCCGGCTCTTCAATCGAGGCCAACCCTCACCGAAAATCAGACAAGTTTTCCGAAAAATAGCCGCGTCATCTCCATGTCGGTAAAAGTGTTGGCATGTTTCGGGCCGTTAGATTCTCCGGCTGTATTGATGCCAACAGAAAAGCCTTCGGACGTTTTTGCACGCACGCTACCGGACGGAGCCAGTTCCGGCGCCGGGCTGAAACCTTGTCTTCGTGGAGAGTTAACAACCCTCGCGGATGTCGCTGGAAGGGGAAATGGTGCCCGGGGGCGGCAGGCACACCCCTTTTGAGTCCCCGGTAAGGTTACACCCCGCACGCGAAAACGGTTGACTAATCAACTGTTTACAACCTGTTTAGCGGTTCCTTGTATCAACTTAAAACAGGTTTCCCCTCAGAAGCTGGGGACTCAATCTGGGGACTCGGAATGCCCACACTACACGACGCCAAACCCAGCAATGGCAAAAGGCGGGACGCAGCGTTGACGCCAGCTGCCGTCCGCAGCGCCAAGCCGGAAACAACTCAATACAAGCTATTCGATAAAGGGAGCGGCGGCCTTTATCTCCTGGTGAAGCCGAACGGAAAGAAAACCTGGCGCGTCCGATATTCCGAAGACGACCGGGAAAAGATCAAGACTCTAGGTGACTGGCCAGACCTCTCGCTTGAACAGGCCCAAGAAGTCGCGAAGGGCTTGCGCAAGGGTATAGTTGCGAGCTTCGAGACGGCTGCCCGTGATTGGATCAGAGAGAATGCACCGAAATGGAAACCGGTGACCGAGCGCGTAGTAACGGCGCGTTTGGAGACATACGCCTTCCCGAAGATTGGGGATAAGCCCGTCGCTGCCATCAAGCCATCTGAAGTTCTCGAAATTGTAGAGGCGCGCCGGGCCGCCGGGCAGTATGAGACCGCAACGCGGTTGCTTCAGTATTTAGTAGGAATTTTCGGTCTCGCATGTGTTCGCTATGACCTGACTTTCAATCCCGCTGCCGAAGTTGGACGCACCCGTCTGGCAAGGCCGAAATCCCGCCACCGGCTCATGGGTAGCATGGAAGACCTTGGAACGGCGTTAGCGCAGTTCGATTCCTATCAAAACCGGACAACGGCCCGCGCAATCGAATTCTTGGTGCTGACCGCTGCTCGCAGTGCCGAAGTGCGATTCGCTGACTGGTCAGAGCTTCGCTATCTTGACCGGCCCGGGGGCGCCGAATGGCATTTGGACGCCTCGCGAATGAAAATGGGACAGCCGCACGTAGTCCCGTTGTCGCCGGAAGCTGTGGAAATCTTGGCGTTGCAGGCATGCGGGAGTTGGCCGGAGCGAGGTTTGGTGTTCGGGCAGGGGAGTAAGGCCATGTCAGAAAACACCATGCTTTATGCGCTCTATAAAAAGGGCTGGCGGGGCAAAATGACAATTCACGGCTTCCGTTCCAACTTCTCAAGCCTTGCCAATGAGCACGGCTGGAGTCCGGATGTGATCGAAACAGCGCTGGCGCATCAACTGCCCGGCGGCAAAGTTCGGAGGGCATATGCTCGGGCGACTTATACTAAAGACCGGCGAAAGCTGATGGAATGGTGGGCAAAACAGGTCATGAGCCGCAAGCGCGTAGCCTCGCTATTGTCCTAGAGCCGCAATCGCCATGATCAGCGCCAATCCGGCCAGACCGAGCACCGGCCGCGAATAAAGCAGGATTACGGCGCCTATAATGGCCATCCAAGGCCACAGCGCCACCATTCCCCAGCATATCAGGCCGAATACAGCCAAGGCAAAGGTGAGGCCTAGCAGGGCGTCAGGATCGATCCGGCGAACTTTGTCCATGAAACTAATATAGGGCGGCAGCCAACCTCCCGGAAGACCGCCGCCCCATACCGTTCGAAGCGCCCGCCGTAATGGTCCGGCAGGCGTTGGCGGGGAAACGCCGAGAAACCCCGCTCACTTCAATGTCGGCAGGACGCAGGAGGAGCTTTGCCGCCGACAAGAGCGATATAAGTCCATTTGCGCGAAAGTCCATAACCCATATTGTAGATGTGTTTATTGCGTGCGATAACCGGGGTGTCAAAACCCGGAGATGCCCATGCCCACCCTCTACACCTCAGGCGAAATCGCCAACATCATCGCCCGTCCGAAAAAGGCCACTCGCTTTCATGAAAGCCGGGTGCGCAAGCTGATCGTGAACGGTCTGATCGTCCCCGATGATAAAACCGAAGGGGGCCACCTTCGCTTCAGCGGGCAGTACCTGGCGATGGCGGCAGTTTATTCCGCAATGCTGGATGCCGACATTTCGCACACCGCTGCGACTTCGCCTCAAGGCTTCGATGAGTCTGCATTCGTGGCCGCTCAATTTGCCATGACGTTCCATCACAGAGGACGCGCTGGCAAGATTGACCGCAGCAAAGACACTCCCGAATCTGGTCTGGCGTGGGCGGCTGCAAACCCGAACACGATTACCCGCGCGATGAACGGCGTGGCCAAGGGCGAATGGTGGGTGCTGCGCATCGATCACATGCGCGATGATCAGACGGGAGCCAAGCGCTTCCTCGCTGTGGCGTATGAGCAGGGTCAGCCCGCGCCGGAGTGCCCGATGCCGAAGCGCAAATCCGAAACGCCCGCAATGTCCTTTCTGATCCCGCTCAATCCGATCCTTCTGCCGATTGTTGCAGATCGCAGCGGGGCAAATTGATCATGACCCGTCGCCCCTCCGCCTTCGCCCGTGCCCGCCAAGCCATCGCCCGTGCGATTGCCCCGGAATATGTCCGCAGGTTCGATGGCGCGGCCGGTGGAAGGCGTTGGGACCGGGGCGCACACTTCGGCACCACATCAACCGAAGCCCTTGCGGCGGCCGGGCCGATGCGTTCGCGGGCTCGCTACTTTTACAACAACAATGCCCACGCTCGCAGCGGCGTGGAAGTGCTGATCACTCACCTTGTCGGCACCGGCATCAGCCCGGCCAGCAAGGCGACCGATACCGAAGCGCGCACCGCGCTGGGCACCGCATGGGCAGCCTGGCAAAACGTCGCCGATGCCGATGGGCGAACTGATCTTGCCGGAGTCATTGCACTGGCCGTGCACGGAATGATCGTGGATGGCGACTCGCTCTTGCACCTTATCCAGACGCCGCGCGGCCTTCGCGTCCGCGCGATCCCTGCCGAACAACTGGACGAAGCTAAGACGGCCGACCTTGGCGACGGCCGGTATATCGTGGGCGGCGTCGAATTCGCGGCCGATGGCACGCGCGCGGCTTACTGGATTCTGCCGACAAAGCCGACTGACGTTGTAACCTATGCACCTTCGATCCGCATTCTCGCCTCTGACATTCTCCACCTTTGCGCCCCCGTGGGCATCGGGCAGGTCAGGGGAGTAAGCTGGGTCGCGCCGGTCCTTTTGCGCCTCGCTGAAATCGACGGCCTTGAAGACGCGCTGCTGACCGGCTTCAAGGTCGCTGCCCTCCACGCCGGTTTCCTGATCGATCAGAACGGCGAAGCGGGCATGCCGTATGACGGCGATCAGCAAGGCTCGCTTCTGACCTCCGGCCTTGAGCCTGGCACGCTGAAGCGTCTGCCGCCCGGAATGGACGTGAAGTTCAACAGCCCGCAACAGGCCCAGCAAAGCACCGAATATTTGCAAGCGCAGCTCCGCGCCGTGGCCGCTGGCCTTGGCGTTCCAGAATTCATGCTGACCGGCGACGTAAGCCGGGCCAACTATTCGAGCCTTCGCGCCGCCTTGATTCAATTCCGCGCGACTATCGAACGGATGCAATACACGATCCTGATTCCGCAAGTCATGCGGCCGCTTTGGGAACGCTTTGTCACGTCCGCCATTCTGTCCGGCGGCGTCGATGCACCCGGCTTTGAAGCGAATATGGGCGACTACCTGGCCGCCGAATTCCACCCGCCCGCCATGCCCTGGGTTGATCCGCTCAAAGATGTTCAAGCTACTAAGGAAGCTATCGCGTCCGGCCTCATGTCCCGCCGTCAGGCCGTCAGCGCGCTGGGCTGGAATATTGAAGAGCTGGACGCCGAACTCGCAGCCGACAAGGCGCGGGAAGAGTCCCTTGGCCTTCAATTTGGTTCGGCCTCAGAACAAAACGTAAACACAACAGAAAGTTGACTATCCGATGACTGACCTTCTTTCCCTTCGCAAGGCCGCCATCCGCCTGACTTCCTATGATCCGGCCACCCGCCGCTTCACTGGGGAGGCGTGGAACGAAACCCCAGTACGCATGGGCGGAGTCCTCGAAATCCTGCAATCGCGGGACGGCGCCGCGAACCTGTCGCGCATGCCGATCCCCTTGCTTCGCGATCATCGGCGCGACCTTGACCACCGTATCGGCCAAGTAACTCGCCTCTGGTTTGAGAATGGCCGGGCCATGTTCGAAGGCGAACTTTCGCCCGCTGCCGCGCTCACCATCGGCCGCGACATGGAAGCCGGGCAAATCTTTGATGTGTCCCCCGGCTACACCATCGAAAAGATCGAGATGGGCACGGCCGCCAATGGCGAGCGTATCCGCACCGTCACCGCCTACACAATTCACGAAATCTCGCTGACCGCCGTTGGCGCGACCCCCGGCGCTAAGACGCGCTCCCTTCCAACAGATGGAGAAAACCAGATGGAAGTTACCCTTGAGCCGGGGCAGACCCCGGCCGTTACCCCCGCCGTGCAAACCCGCGCGCAGATCAATGAAGCGATCCGCTCGCTTGCCGTCCAGTCGGGCCTTGATGCCGCCTGGGCAAACCCGCTGATCGATGCTGAAGCAACTATCGAGTCGGCCCGTGCGGCCGCCCTGGAGGCCATGCAGGCCCGTCAGGCGACTGTCCGCGTGGCGAGCCCGGCCAGCGAAAGCCCGGAAGCGTTGAATCGCAACCTGGCCGATGCGCTGCATGCCCGGATCACTGGCACCGCGCCGTCTGATCAGGCCCGGCAGTATATGGGCCACTCGCTGGCCGATGATGCCCGCGCGATCCTCATTGCCCGTGGCCAGTCTGTCACCGGTATGTCGCGCGAAGCAATCCTGGAACGGGCGATGCATACCACGTCCGACTTCCCCAATCTGCTCACCGCCACTGGCAACCGGACGCTTCGCGCGGCGTATGAAGTCGCACAATCGCCCATGAAGATGATCAGCCGTCAGACCACGAGTCCTGATTTCCGGCCGATCAACCGGCTTCAGATCGGCGAAGTTGGCGGTCTTCAGAAGCTCTCCGAGTCTGGCGAAATCAAGAGCGTGACGCGCGCCGAAGCGAAAGAGGCTTACAGCCTCGAAACCGCTGCGGCCATGTTCTCGCTCAGCCGCCGGGCTATCGTGAACGATGACCTGAATGCGTTCGGCGATTGGGCACGCGCGGCTGGCCGTCAGGCTGCCGAGTATGAAGCGAAGACGCTGGTGGCGTTGCTGGAGTCCAACCCGGTCATGCAGGACACCGTGGCGCTCTTCAACGCTGCCCACGGCAACCTTGCCAGCTCGGGCGGGCCGATCCTCGAATATGACACGGCCGGGAATGTCATCCTGGCAGCACTCTCCGAAGCACGCCTTTCCATGCGTATGCAGAAGGGTCTGGATGGCATTACGCCAATTGCGGCCACGCCTCGCTACCTGCTTGTGCATCCGGAGCGCGAGACGGAAGCCGAACAGGCATTGGCCGTAATCAATGCGCATGCGGTGGGCGATGTGAACCCCTTTGGCGGCAAGCTCCAGCTTCTCACCGAAGCGCGCCTTACGGGTGAATCGGCCTGGTACGTCTTCGCCGATCCGTCGCAGATCGCTTGCTTCGAGCATGCTTATTTGTCCGGCGCGCAAGGCCCGCAGATCGCCACCCGTGAAGGCTGGAACGTGCTGGGCATGGAAATGCGCGTTGTGCTCGACTTCGGCGCCGGTGCCGTCGATTGGCGCGGCGCATTCAAGAATGAGGGGGGATAATGACCCTCACCGTCAGTGAACTGACCTCGCTTCGGGACGGGCTTGTGAAAGCCCGTTCCAACGGCTTGCGGGAAGTGCGGGACCAGAACGGGGAAACCCTGACCTACAAGTCAGACTCCGAAATGGCCGCCGCCATCGCAAGCCTCGATAGGCAGATTCAGTCTGCCCAAACCAAACCCACGGCGAACACGATTGTCTTCGCCACCTCGAAAGGACTCTAACATGCGTAATTTCATCCAACCCGGCCGCACCGTGACGATCCCGGCGCCCTCTAACGTGGTCTCTGGCCAGTTTGTCGGCGTCGGCCAGCTCTTCGGCGTATCGGCCAGCGACGCCGCCAGCGGCTCGCCTATGGACCTGGTCACCGAAGGCGTTTTTGAACTGCCGAAGGAGTCGGCCGCCGTCCTGACGCTTGGCGCCTATGCCTACTGGAACGGTGCCGCTGTGGACGTGGAAAGCACGGCCGCTGATCAGCCTATCGGCGTGATCGTGGAAGCCGCTGGCACCGGCGTCACAACGGCTAAGGTCCGCTTCTCCGGCGCGTTCTGATCGGAAGCCGAAAATTGAAAAGCCCGGCTGGCGTGCCGGGCTTCTCCTTCACTTCCGGCGAGAAAGAAAAGTTTGAACGCACCCGTCAAAGGAACATTCGAGATGAGAAATAATCAGACTACGCGCAAAGCGCAAGCATGTAGTTCCCAAATCCGGCCCCAGCCCTTCGAAGAGCTGGACGCCAAATGGAACGGGAAGCGCCGGACCCGGCAAGAGCAAGCCCGGTACAGCTTTGAAGCCGAACTGGACGCCTGGCAGGAAGCCGACTCCTGGTGGCCAGACATGGCCCGCAAGGTGATCCGCGATTGCAGCGATGCCGCATATGGGCGCCGGTGCGCTGAAGATGATCTTCTTCACGCCCTGAAGGAAGCCGGACTCCTCAAAGCCAATGTGCGCCGCCGCGATGGCGAAGACATTCTGGAGTCCGTCTGGCGCGCTGCCGAGACAATGGCCGAAGCAAAAGCCGCCAAGGCAGCCCGCCCGCATTACTCGCGGGCAGCCATGCTCTACCTCGAACGCCAGAAAGCTCGCTCATGACCCGCCGCCCGTCGATTGCAGAACTGTTGGGCGATGACCTGCCCACCGATCCGGAGTCCGCCATTGTCGCGGCCAAAGTGGCGCTTGGCGAAGGTTTTGGGGGCGATACGCTCACCGGCCATGCCTTCGCTGAGGCACACCGGGGCCGCCTTGTCTATGTCCCCGAAAGGGGACAATGGCTGGAGTTCGATGGCGCCCGTTTCGCGCCGTGCGATCCTGGCGGTCTCATGCAGGCTTTCGCTGCCAGCGCCGCCGTCAAAGCGGTGGAAGCGCAGGTGAATCAGCGCCGGAACCGGCGGCAGACCTTGCAGGCGCAAGAGCTGGCCAAACAGATGACTCACTTGCTCCGGACGCGCGCAAAGCAGACGGCCGCACTGGCAAGCGCCGCCGAGCTGCCCGCCTTGCGCACGGCCGCCAACACGCTTGATGCTGACCCTTGGCTGATGGGCGTCCAGAACGGCGTCCTGGACCTTCGCAGGGGCCGCCTTGTGGCCGCTGAGCCCGGCCAGCGCATTACCAAGCAGGCGGGCGCCCCGTTCGATCCTGAAGTCCGTGCGCCGCAATGGCAGGCCTTCCTGAAGCGGGCTTTGCCCGATCCGGAGATGCGCGCCTTCGCCCGCCGAGCCGTGGGCTATTCGCTTATCGGAGTCGTGGATGAAGAGAAGCTCTTCTTTGCCTACGGCCCCGGCGCGTCCGGCAAGTCCACGTTCGCAAATGTGGTGGAGGCGCTCTTCGGCGATTATGCAGTGGCCGTGAACAAGGCCTTGCTGGTGCGCGGGCAGTTCAGCGACTCCGAGTCCGAACGGCAGGTGACGCGGCTTCACGGCGTGCGCCTGGCATCGATCAACGAAACGAGTCGCGGCGATGTGTTCGACGATTACAAGGTCAAGAAGGTGACTTCACGCGAGCGGATCGCCGCGCGCCGTCTGTATGCTGAGGCGTTCGACTTCATGCCCACGCATACAACATGGCTTAGGGGCAACTTCCTGCCCGGCGTACAGGATGCCGGAGACGGCTTTTGGCGGCGCCTTGTGCCCATTGAATTCGGCCAGCAAATCCCGGCGGCCGAACGTGTGGCAGACCTCGATAGGCGCATCATCGCCGAAGAGCTGCCCGGCGTGCTGGCATGGGCCGTGCGCGGCGCGATGGAATGGCAAGAGTCGGGGCTGGGCATTCCGAAGCCGATCCTGGCAGCCGTGGAATCGTATCGTGAGGCCACAGACCTTTTCGGAGCATGGCTTGAGGAATGCACGCGGCGTGATCCGCGCTCGAAAACGAAAACAGCCGACCTCTTCGACTCTTGGACCCAATACTGCCAGCGCAGCGGGGCAGGCGGCGGCTACGTGCGGGCGTTCGCGGACGAATTGGTGCGGCGGGGGTATGAGCGCGACAAGAGCCGCGATAAGGGCCGTCGGTTTGTCGGGATTGCGTTGACGGGGGGCTTCGATGACCTCGATTGAACTCGCCTATCACGCGAACGGGACGCAACGGGACGCTGTTTTAAAAGTCCCTATGAGTCATCGGTATGGGAAACATTCTAAACAGCGTCCCGTTTCGTCCCGTCTGACTTTCGCGGCTCGCCTGTTGCGCGACAAACTCCGGCAACTCTCTGGGCAGAACGGGTCCTTCCGGCCGGGGGGCCATCGGGGGGACGCTGAGCCCCGATATTCGACACTTCGCCAAAATTTTGAATCGGTGCTGTAGCTATGCGTCCTTCCGCGTCTGACCTCTTGGGCGAAGAACCCGAACCGCTGACGGTGGACGCGGCCACGCTCGCCGAAGTGCTGGGCTGCACGGTGCGCTACGTGAATCGCTTGGCGGCCGACTCCATCATCGAACGAGATGGCCCGAACCGTTTCGACCTTCGCCGGGCCGTGCGCGCCTATCTCTCGCACCGGCTGGGGGACAAGCCCGGCGTTGCCGACAAAGCGCGCCGCGAGAAAGCGAATGCCGACCTGGCCGAAGCCAAGGCCGCCGCCATTCGTGGAGAGCTGGTGAGCGCGGAAGCGGTGGCCCGCGAATGGGCTGGCATTCTTCGCGATGTGCGCGCTGGCATGCTGGCGCTGCCGTCCCGCATCCGCTCGCGCCTGCCGCATCTGACCCAAGCCGACACGTTCGAAATCGACGCCGAAATCCGCCGCGCGCTTGCGGCGCTGGGGAGCGAAGAATGAACACGGCCGAACTTCGCACCCGTGCCATGCGCGCACTGATCCCGCCGCCGCGCATCTCGCTGCCCGAATGGATCGAGTCGAATGTGCGCCTTCCTGAAGACGTGTCAGCGTTGCCCGGCCCGATGCGCCTCTATGCATATCAGCGGGGTATGGCCGAAGCCATTGGCGATCCCGGAATCGAGCGCGTCACCGTCCTTAAGGCGGCCCGCGTGGGCTATTCCTCGCTGCTGACCGGATGCCTTGGCGCCTACGTCGCGAATGATCCGTGCCCGGTCATTGTGCTTTTGCCCACCGAGTCCGATTGCCGCGACTTTGTGGTCAGCACTCTGGACCCCACCTTCGGCGCTTCACCCGCCCTTCGCGGCGCCCTGGCAGATGAGGCGGACGAGTCTGGCCGGTCCACGCTTTTGCACCGCCGCTTCCCTGGCGGCTCGCTCCGGATCGTGGCCGCAAAGAGCCCGCGCAACCTTCGCGCCCGCACCGCGCGCATCCTGTTGATTGACGAGTCGGACGCCATGACCATGACGCCGGAAGGATCGCCGATCACGCTGGCCGAAAAACGGACTCTCTCATTCCCGGATCGCAAGATCATCCAAGGCTCGACTCCCACCGATGAACTGACCTCGAATGTCTGGCGGTCATGGCTGGAGTCTGATCAGCGAGCCTACAAGGTGCCGTGTCCGGAATGCGGGGCGTTTTTCGAAATCGTCTGGGCCAATATCGAATGGCCGGAAGGCGAGCCGGAGCACGCCGCGTGCCGGTGCCCGCACTGTGAGACGTTGATCGATGAACGCCACAAGGCTGCAATGGTCACTCAGGGCCATTGGGAAGCCCACCGGCCGGACGTGAAGGGCCACGCCGGATTCCGCCTCTCCGCGCTCGTGAGCACGCTGGCGAACGCTTCCTGGGGCAAGTTGGCGGCGGAATTCCTCGCGGCCAAAAAGTCGCCGGACACGTTGCGCGTTTTCGTCAACACGGTGCTTGGCGAAATCTGGCGCGAAGCCGCAGACGAAATCGACGAAAGCGAACTGGCCGCCCGTGCCGAGCCGGTGAGCCTCGAAGCAATTCCGGCCGAAGTTCTGGTGCTCACTTCCGGGACTGACGTTCAACGCGACCGGCTCGAAACCACCGTCACCGGCTGGACGGCAGAAGGAGTCATGATCGCGCTGGCGCATCATGTTGTCTGGGGGAGCCCCGACTCGAATGACACTTGGACTGAATTGGACGATTTCCTGAAGGCGTCCTGGAAGCATCCCCTTGGCGGCGCGCTCAAGATCGATGCGGCGGCCGTGGACGCCGGAGACGGTGAGACGATGGACAAGGTGCTGGCCTTCACGAAACCCCGCCTCTCGCGCCGCGTGGTGGCCATCAAGGGCGCCGCCGGGCAACGTCCGGTGATCCAATCCAGCAAGGGCAAGCACTCGCTGTGGATCGTGGGAGTCGACGGCATCAAGGCGCAATTGCTCGCGCGCCTGGCAAAGCCCGGCCTTGTCCGATTTTCGAAAGAGCTGGGGGCCGAATGGTTTTCGCAGCTCGCGAGCGAACGCCGCGTGATCCGCTACAGGTTTGGGCGGCCGGTGCCGACTTTCGAACGTATCCCCGGCCGCCGGGCCGAAGCTCTCGACTCCGTGGTCTATGCGATGGCGGTGCGGGGCCTTGTGAAGGCTGACCTTGTGCGCCGGGAGAATGAGTTGCGTGCTATCGTTTCAACTCCCGCGATCCCCGCCGTAATTCGCAGTGCATGGATGGACCGGAATTGAGTTGCGGTAATCGTCAAAGTCCGCGACGGTGCGGTGAAACAGAAAAACAAGGTCAGTCTACGGACTTTATCCTTGATTTCGAATTTGTTTCAGAAACTTTGACTTTTCGTCATCAGCTTGTTGCTGCGTCTGCTGTCCTAGTTCTACGAGGGTAGAATTGGCGAGCAACCAGACCTTAAAATATCCATGCCCTCTGCCGGACAGCGTTCCACGATAGATGAATGGATTGGTATAAGTGATCAAGCTCTCGGCGGTATTCAACAGCATCATCCATGCAACAATTTTAGGAGATTGTTCAGCCCCACGAACTGCCAGCACGATTTCTTTGGACGATTTCTTGGCATGTTCAATCGTCTGAATGACAAGTGAGGTGTCGAGTAGGGTTTGCTGAAATTCTTTCTTGATAGCATCTAGGTGCCATAGAACATCTTTGACTTCCTTGGGACGCAAAATGGCTAACAAGTCGGACCCCCCGTATCAGTCTATGCCACCACGCGGCTTTAGGATGCATCAGCGTCTACCTTTACACCATCTCATCTCGGAATTTGCTAGTGTCTGGTTCCGTTGCCGGAATGAGTGTTGGCTTGCCGGAGTGTACGATTCTGACGTGCTCTCGCGTGCGCGAACTTCTCCCTCGTGAACTGGTCACAACTTCCAACAAAACAATTTGTTCAAATGGACTTTCCGCCACCCCGAAAGGGCTGCCCCCGATCTCGACTGAGTGCCGATCTTGCGAAGGTCTTTTTATTCGAACGACAGTTTCCGTAATCACTTTTCCAGGACCCGTGTTCACGTTCTCGCATATCGTTACTTGCTGGCTCCAAATCCACTTGGCGGTCCCGTCAAGATAATGCTCCGGCCTCGCCCACCGAAAATAGCAAGCAAAGTCTCTAACATTCTGACTGACTATGATTTTTGCGGTGATCGTCTGATCTTCGTAGATAATGTTGGGGCGTTCCAGCTCGAATTGAACACTGGCGAATGACGTTTTCGATCTCAACCACACCCGCAAATTAGACGTGGGATTCAGTAGGTCTCTGAGTCCCCATCCAAGATGAAATGACGCCAGAACAAAAAAGGCGGTGCCCCAAGGCACACTGGACCATTCGTCCCCGAAGCGGGTGGTGAGCCATTGTTCGCTGAACCAACCAAGGCCCGCAAGGCCGGTTAGGGGCGCCGAAACGATGCCCAATCTGCTTTCTCTATCTCTCTTCATTTCCACTCCACGTCCGTCACTTTTGATTCGATCAAAAGCTATCACGGACCCGGTTGATGGGCCGTGGAAACGTCTTGGCGGCGGGCCGATCTCAAATCGTTTGGGGCTCTCCAACAGAAGACAGCAGGGACTCGACTGGGGACTCTTTCTCCCCGACCTGTAGCAACTACTGGAAACATGGTGCCCGGGGGCGGAATCGAACCACCGACACGCGGATTTTCAATCCGCTGCTCTACCCCTGAGCTACCCGGGCGGGCCGAACGGGGAAGCGGCTACTTAACGAAGGCGGCGGGGCTTGTCTACGTCCAAATCAGTGGGAATCTGTGTCATCCTCAGTGGCGGCCGGGCCGGCCGTGTCATCGGCCTGTTCGGCGGCCGTGCCGGGGATGACATAACCCCCTTTAAGCCACTGGCCGAGATCGGCGTCCGCGCAGCGTTTGGAACAGAAGGGGCGATACTCGGCGGCCACCGCCTGCTTGCGGCAGCGCGCGCAGAGGGGCGTTCTCTGGCTGGGGTTCACAGGTTTGCTCATCCTTCGGGGGATACCTCAGGGGCCGCTCTGGAGTGAACCCCGATTGTCAGCCGCGCGCCATATTTTGCCGCCAGCTGCGTTTCGGCGTCCATTCCGCTGGCGCCAAGCCAGGCGAAAGCGGCCTCCGGCAGGGAGAGCTTCAGCCGCCCCATCCGTGTCTGCCGCGCCTGCGCCTCCAGAAGGCGCAGCCCCGCCAGCGCCAGTGTTTCGGCGGTTGGCGCGCCCGCCGCATCCAGCAGCATCTCCGCCAGCGGCGTAATCCGCCACTCGGTGGAAAGCTCCATCAGGCCAAGAGACGAAGGAGGGAGCACCCGCGCCGGCCGCGCCGTTATCCCGTCCCATGCCGCCAGGAACGCCTCGCGCAGCTTGGTCGAGGTTTCCTTCGTCAGCGGGCTCACACAGTCGAGCACGAACAGCCCGCCCAGCCCCCGAATCAGGATCTGCCGGGCCAGCGCCTCGGCGGCCTCCTTATTGAGCGAAAGGGCCCGCGCCGCCGCGCTGCCCTTGATCGCCCGGCCCGCCGAATCAATATCCGCCGCTGTCAGCGCCCGCGTCCGCGCGATGTGCAGCCGCCCGCCGCCAGGCAGGGTGACGTCCGGGCTGAGCGCGTCTTCAAACGCGGCGGCGACCAGGCTGTCACCGGGGGCCACGTCTTCAATCGGGGTTGCCGGCTCTGCCCTCAGCGCAGCCCGCCAGGCGTTCGCGCCGGAGGGGGCAGGGTGGCTGCCAGGGGGCGCGAGCTTGACGCGCGGCAGTTTCCCGGCGCGCGCCTCGGCCATGACATCTACCGTGACGAGGCTGCCCTCGCTTGGCATTAAAGTGTCCTGATTTGTCCCGGATTGTCCTGGATTTGTCCTGAGAAAGGCGCCCGTTTGTCCTGGAATGTCGATAAATGTACCGCCTGCGCCGGGCTCTGTCTTGCCGATGCGGGCCTCAAGGCGCGCGCCCAGCACCACAGATTTTGTGGGGCGTTCGAGGTAGAGCGCGAGCGGCCTGTCCCCCGAATCGAGCGCGGCCCAACGGGTCTCGCCCAGCGTCGCCTCGCGCAGGAACCGGGCAACCGTCATCGGCTCAGAAAATCTGCTTGAGCAGCGCAGCTGTTACAGGATCAGCGGCATTTTCCGGCGTCTTCAGCACCGCCTTGATGCGCCCGGCCATCGTCTTGCCGCGCTCCACGCCCCACTGATCGAAGGGGTTGAGGCCCCACAGCTGTCCTGCAAAATAAGTGCGGTGTTCATACAGCGCCACCAGTGCGCCAAATGCCTCCGGCCCAAACTCAGCGTGAGAAAACAGCGTGGAAGGCCGCCCGCCAGCATGCACTTTCTGCGCGGATACCGCGTCGCTTATCCCCGGCTCTTCGGCGCGTACTTCCTCGATGCTGCGGCCATTTGCGAGCACTTCGGCCTGTGCCAGCGCATGGGCGGTCAGTGCGTCGAGCCCTTCAGAATCTCTGCTGTAGTCAGGCGCCAGGATGAACTCGCACGGCACGTCCTGTGATCCCTGATGCAGCCATTGGTGATAGGAGTGTTGACCCACCGAACCTTCCCCGCCCCAAAGCGCCGGCGCGGTCGGCGGGGTAACGGCATTGCCTTGAGAATCAACGGATTTTCCGTTTGATTCCATCTCCAGCTGTTGCAGGTAAGTCGGCAGCAGGCGGAGCCGGTTGGCATAGGCCAGCAACACCCGCATCGGCTTCTCGCGAATCGAAGTGTTCCAGAAGTCGAGTAGCGCCAGGCGCATCGCGGCGTTTTGCGCCAAGGGCGCTGTGCGCACATGCTCGTCCATCTCATTGGCGCCATTGAGAATTTTCCGGAAATTCTCAGGGCCGAGATAGATCATGCAGGCCAGCGAGGCTGCCGACCAGAGCGAAAACCGCCCGCCCACAGAGAGCGGCATGTCAAAGGTGTAAGCCTCACGACCACCGAGCCAGGCTTTGGCCTTGTCAGGATTTGCGGTGACCAGAGCAAGGTGTTTGCTGGCCTCATCCCCCAGCGTCTCCTCCAGCCATTTGCGCGCACGGCCCAGATTATAAAGGGTTTCCTCGGTGCCGAAGGATTTGGAGACGCCCACCACCAACGTCTTTTCAGACTTCAGCCCAGCCATCGCGCGGTCAAGATCAAACGGGTCAACATTGGCCGCAAAGCGCAGCTTGATGGAGGGATGGGAGATGTCTTCGAAGGCGTCGGCGATCAGGCGCGGCCCGAAATCCGAGCCGCCAATCCCGATATGAAGGACGGCCGTGAAGGCCTCGCCCTCTGCCGTGCGCACTTCGCCGGTCTGGATTTTTCCAGCAAATTCAAGCGCAGCTATGACGCTCTGGCGTACAGTTTCCGCCTCACCCATCAGACGTGCCGGTGCCCGCAGCGCCCAGTGCAGGGCCGGGCGCTCTTCAGAAGGGTTCACGATCGCTTCGCCAAAAAGATCATCGGCCGCCTTAGTCAGCGCCGCTGCGACCCCATGCTGAAGCAGGCTCGCCTCTGCGTTTGCGTCCAGGAAGTGCCTGGCGAGGCTGATTTTCCAGCCCGCTGCGTTGAGTGGCTCTGCGCCTGCGCGTGCGGCGGCCAGAGCCTTCAGCGGCTGGCAATTGAGGCGTGCGGCGTGCTCTTTGAGTTCAGTGCGCATCAGGCCCCCAATTCCCTAAAGTAAGACCGGCTGCTTATCGGCCGGGGCGGTTGGCTTCGCAAGGCCTACAGATGCAGAGCTTTCCCCGGTAAAACCCCGCTTGAAACCACCCTCACACATGGCTATTAGGCGCCGCTTGATGGCTGCAAAGCCTGAGACTAATCCAGGTTGAACCTGTCCGGCGGGCCGGACCAAAGCAAATTATAGGAGAGGCCCGATGGGCAAGGCAAAGTTTGAGCGCAACAAGCCGCACGTTAACATTGGCACGATTGGCCACGTTGACCACGGCAAGACGACGCTGACAGCGGCGATCACGATCACGCTGGCGAAGACCGGTGGCGCGACGGCGAAGGCATATGCGGATATCGACGCAGCGCCGGAAGAGAAGGCGCGCGGGATCACGATCAACACCGCGCACGTTGAATACGAGACGCCAGCCCGTCACTACGCGCACGTCGACTGCCCCGGCCACGCTGACTATGTGAAGAACATGATCACCGGCGCGGCGCAGATGGACGGCGCGATCCTGGTGTGTTCGGCCGCTGACGGCCCGATGCCCCAGACGCGCGAGCACATCCTGCTGGCCCGTCAGGTCGGCGTTCCGGCGCTGGTCGTGTTCCTCAACAAGGTCGACATGGTCGACGATGAGGAGCTCCTGGAGCTGGTCGAGATGGAAGTGCGCGAGCTGCTTTCCTCGTACAACTTCCCGGGCGACGACATTCCGATCGTCAAGGGTTCGGCCCTGGCGGCGGTTGAAGATCGCAATCCTGAAATCGGCCAGGACCGTATCCTGGAGCTGATGAAGGCTGTGGACGAGTACATCCCGACGCCAGAGCGTCCGCTGGACAAGCCGTTCCTGATGCCGGTTGAAGACGTGTTCTCGATCTCGGGCCGCGGTACGGTTGTGACCGGCCGTGTCGAGCAGGGCATCGTCAAGGTTGGCGAAGAAATCGAGATCGTCGGCATCCGCCCGACGGTGAAGACGACCTGCACGGGCGTTGAGATGTTCCGCAAGCTGCTCGACCAGGGCCAGGCCGGCGACAACATCGGCGCGCTGCTGCGCGGTGTTGACCGTGAAGGCGTTGAGCGCGGGCAGGTTCTCTGCAAGCCGGGCTCGATCACGCCGCACACGCTGTTCGAAGCCGAAGCCTACATCCTGACGAAGGAAGAGGGTGGCCGTCACACGCCGTTCTTCACCAACTACCGTCCGCAGTTCTACTTCCGCACCACGGACGTGACGGGCATCGTGAAGCTTCCGGCTGACAAAGAGATGGTCCTGCCGGGCGACAACGTGAAAATGGATGTCGAGCTGATCAACCCGATCGCCATGGACAAGGGCCTGCGCTTCGCCATCCGCGAAGGCGGCCGCACCGTCGGCGCCGGCGTCGTGTCCGAAATCAAGAAGTAAGCTTCTCGCTCCGGCGAAAAGTGAAGCGGGCGGCAGGCAACTGTCGCCCGTTTTCTTTGAGGGTCATTTGCGATCAATAATCGCCGTGCCCTTGGGGCCGCCGTCTTCGATATCGACGCCGAACGTTTCGAGGAACCGGCAGACCATCATGTAATAGCCGATCAACAGGACGAGTTCCTCCAGCCCCGCAAGGCCGAAATGGCCCTTGGCCGCCTCAACCTGCGCGTCAGAGGGGCGGGGTTGGGCGACCAGATGATCCGTAAAGCTGAGCGCGATACGCTGTTCCTCGGTCAGGCCCCTGGCGCCGGGGCCTTCCTTTACCGCTGCGATCAGCTCAGGCGTCATGCCCACGGCAAGGCCGATCGCTTCGTGCTGGGTCGTCTCATAGGTTGCGCCCGAAAGATACCCAACGCGCAGGACCACGCATTCGCGCGTCACGGGGTCCATCTTGCCCTGGATGAGAAAGGCCGTGCCCATAGACACGAAGGGTTTGAGCATGTGCGGGGCATGCGCCAGCATCTTGAAAACGTTCAACGGGGCAAGATTGCTGAGCATTTTATCGCCGCCGGGCGCGAGCATGCTGAGGTCTTCCGGATAGGGCAGGCGAGGCATGGCGTGAAATCTCCCTTGTGACTTTATCAGGCACAGGCTTGCAGCAATCACAGAGTTGGGGCAAATGCCTTCCAGCCTTAGGGGTATAGCTCAGTTGGTAGAGCGGCGGTCTCCAAAACCGCAGGCCGTGGGTTCGAGTCCCTCTGCCCCTGCCAGGCCCAATTCCTGACAATTCAAGATGATGGCCTCAAGACGAGGGCTGAGCGCTTTTCAGCGCCAACCCCCTCTTGTCATTGGTAGCGCACCAGCCGAGACCTTGAGGAAGGCAATACTCGGAGTTTTCCATGAGCCATGAGACGCAGCCCTGGTGGCGCGGCGCGGTGATCTACCAGATCTATCCGCGCTCCTATCAGGATTCCAATGGCGATGGGGTCGGCGACCTGCCGGGCATCACCCGGCGGCTTGATCATATCGCCGCTCTCGGCGTTTCGGCGATCTGGATATCGCCCTTCTTCCGCTCGCCGATGAAGGATTTCGGATATGACGTCTCCGACTATTGCGATGTTGATCCAGTGTTCGGAACCCTTGCCGATTTCGACGCGCTTATGGAGCGGGCCCATGGCCTCGGCCTGAAGGTCATTATTGATCAGGTCTATGCGCACACGTCAGACGAACATGACTGGTTTTCTGAAAGCCGTGCTTCGCGGGCAAATCCAAAGGCTGATTGGTATGTCTGGCGGGACGCGAAGCCCGACGGCTCCCCGCCCAACAACTGGCAGTCGGTCTTCGGCGGCCCGGCCTGGACCTGGGACGCGCGCCGCGGCCAGTATTTCATGCACAATTTCCTCGCCAGCCAGCCTCAGCTCAATGTCCACAACCCTGAGGTTCAGGACGCGCTGCTCGCGGTGGCCAAGTTCTGGCTGGACCGGGGCGTGGATGGCTTCCGCCTGGACGCGATCAACTTCGCCATGTTCGATCCTGAGTTCCGCGATAACCCGCCCTGGCCAGCCGAAGGCCGGACGATCACGCGGCCGTTTGACCTGCAACACCACATCCACAACCAGTCCCATCCGGATATCCCTAAGTTCATGGAGCGCGTGCGCGCGCTGGCTGACACGTATGGCGACATCTACACAGTGGCCGAGGTGCCGGGGCCTGATCCGATCCCCGAAATGCGCGCCTTTACGGCGGAGCGCCGGCTGAGTTCGGCTTACAGCTTTGACTTTCTCTACGCGCAATCGCTCTCGCCCCGCCGGGTGAAGGCCTCGCAGATGAACTGGGCGGGCCCCTTCAGCGAAGGCTGGGCGGCGTGGGCGTTTTCCAATCACGACGCGCCCCGCTGCATCAGCCGCTGGTGCCCGCCCGGGGGCGACCTTGAGGCTTATGCGAAGCTGACAAATGCGTTGCTGCTCTGCCTGCGCGGCAACCCGATCCTCTATCAGGGGGAGGAACTCGGCCTCACCCAGGCGGAGATTGCATTCGAAGACCTGCAAGACCCCGAAGCCATCGCCAACTGGCCGCTGACGCTGGGCCGCGACGGCGCACGCACGCCCATGCCGTGGATCAATGACAACAGCTATGCCGGCTTCTCCGAGGTGAAACCCTGGTTGCCGATTGGCGAAGGCCATGCGCTTCAGGCGGCGGCGGCCCAGTATGGCCAACCCTTTTCGGTGCTCGAATTCACGCGACTTGTGATTTCCCTGCGCGGCAGCTCTGAGACACTCAAGCTTGGAGAGGTGAGTTTTCCGCAAACGCAGGGAAACCTGCTGGCACTCGCGCGTTACTGCGGAGATGAACGCATCCTCTGTCTCTTCAATCTGGGAACGGCGCCTGCGTCTGTGGACGCGGCGCTCATGAGCCAGGCGAAGACATTGCTTTCATCAAATGGGCGTATGGAGGTGCTCGAGAGCCTGCCGGCATTCGGGGTCTGGATCGGAACCGTGAATGACTAACGTTGTCATTTTTAAACGAAGCCGCATATAAGGCCAGAAATTGCTTCGGACCTTTTCCGAAGCCTACCCACAGAAAGGAAGCGCCACCGGTGGCCAAATTCGTTCCTGTTGAAGCCTTCGACATCGTCATCTTTGGCGGCACGGGCGATCTGTCCCGCCGCAAGCTGCTGCCTGCGCTCTATCACCGCTGGGTCGACGGCCAGATCCCCGAGAATTCGACCATCGTGGGCACGGCGCGTTCCGACATGGACACGCAGGCCTATCGGGAACTCGCCCGCGCGGCCTGCGAGAAGGCGTCGGGCAAATCGTGGGACACTGATGCCTGGGAGAAGTTTGAAAAACTCCTCCACTATGTCGCGATCGATGCCACCGACCCGGAAGGGGATTGGAAGGGCCTCAAGGACAGACTTAAGGCGGAGGATGGCCGCCCCCGGATATTCTATCTGGCAACGTCACCTCATCTTTACGTCGATATCTCCCGCGCGCTCGGTAAGGTCGGGCTGGTCGACGGCATGTGCCGGGTGGTGCTGGAAAAGCCCATCGGGACAGACCTTGCTTCCGCGCAGGCGATCAATGACGGGGTGGCCGAAGTCTTCGCCGAACGGCAGGTGTTCCGGATCGACCACTATCTCGGCAAGGAAACCGTGCAGAACCTGATGGTGCTGCGGTTTGCCAATATCCTGTTCGAGCCGCTCTGGTCGCAGAACTATATTGATCACGTCCAGATCACTGTCGCCGAAGATCTCGGCCTGGAAGGGCGGGCAGACTATTATGATCGCTCCGGCGCGCTGCGCGATATGGTGCAGAACCACCTCTTGCAGCTCCTCTGCCTCACGGCGATGGAGCCGCCCAATGATATGGAAGACGATGACATCCGTACCGAGAAGATCAAGGTTCTCAAAGCCCTGCGCTCTGTTGCAGCGCCGGATGCCAAACGCCTGACTGTGCGTGGCCAGTACGCTGCGGGCATGCATGCCGGCAAGCCGGTGAAAGGCTATGTCGAGGAACTCTCGGAAACCAAGGGCAGCAAGACTGAAACCTTTGTGGCCATCAAGGCAGAGATCCATAACTGGCGCTGGACGGGCGTGCCTTTCTATCTGCGCACAGGCAAGCGCATGTCATCGCGCCATTCGGATATCGTAATCCAGTTCAAAGAGGCCCCGCACAATCTGTTCGGCGAACAATCGGGCAATGTGAACAAGCTTGTGATCCGTCTGCAACCGGATGAAGCGGTCCGCCTCTATGTGCAGATCAAGGAACCGGGCCCAGGCGGCCTGCGTGTCAAATCCCTGCCGCTGAACCTCTCCTATGCGGAGAGCTTCACGCTGCGCTATCCCGACGCCTATGAGCGCCTGCTGATGGATGTTGTGCGCGGGAATCTCTCCCTGTTCATGCGCCGTGACGAGGTCGAAGCGGCCTGGCGCTGGGTTGATGGACTGATCGAGGCGTGGGACACAAGTGGATATCAACCTGAAGCTTATCCGGCAGGCTCCGACGGTCCGATGTCTGCGGCCATGCTCATGGACCGCGATAACCGCAGTTGGTGGAAAGAAAGCTGAAGCTATGGAATCTCGCCTGATAGTCCTGGACGACCGGGAGGCCGCCTCCGCGCTGGCCTCGGAGCTAGCCGCCCTGCACCTTTCCCGCGCGATTGCGAAAGATGGCCACGCCAGTTTCATGGTGTCGGGAGGTACCTCACCGGCCCGAATGTTCGCCCTCCTGTCTCAGGAAGCCCTGGATTGGGGCAATGTCACGGTTGGTCTTGTGGATGAGCGCTGGGTGGCGACCGATCATCCGGGCTCAAACGAAAAGGGCGTGCGGGACAAGCTTTTGAAAGGCCTGGCGGCATCTGCGCAGTTCATCCCGATGAAGACCGAAGAGGCCGAGCCCGCCAGCGCTGTTGCGGAGAGAGCGGCCGCCTACGGCCCGCACCTGGCGCCGATCTCCTGCGTGCTCCTCGGCATCGGGCCGGACGCGCATACTGCAAGCTGGTATCCGGGTTCTATCGGACTGGAGCAGGCCATGTATCCCAAGGACGGCGCTGTGATCGCCGCCATTGATGCGGGCAATACGCCTGTCTCCGGCGAGTTTCCCCAGCGCATGACGCTTACCGCTGAGCCGATCTGTGGCGCCGCTTCCGGCATCCTCTTGATGTTCGGCGAAGACAAGCGATCCGCCCTCGAACAATCGCTCAAGGGCGACGAGACACAGTTTCCGGTTCGCCGGGCCATCGAGGGGCTGGGTAGCCGCCTCTCCATCATCTGGGCACCGTAAGTCATGACCCTGCTTCATCCAGTAATCGAAGACGTAACCCGCCGCATTGAGGCGCGCTCAAAAGACTCGCGTGCCAATTATCTTGAGATGATCCGCGCACGCCGGCCGAAAACCTTCGCCCGCACGCGGCTGCATGAAGGCAATATCGCCCATGCATCCGCTGGCTGCGCGATTATCGAAAAATCCCAGATCCTTGGCGCTGGCTGGCCGGTCATCGGCATTATCACCTCCTATAACGACATGCTCTCGGCGCATGCGCCCTTCGAAAACTATCCGCAGATCATCCGCGAGGCGGCGCGCGAAGTGAACGCGGTGGCGCAGGTGGCGGGCGGCGTCCCGGCCATGTGCGACGGCGTCACGCAAGGTCAGGAGGGCATGGAGCTCTCGCTTTTTTCGCGGGACATCATCGCGATGGCTTCGGCGATTGGCCTGTCGCATGATTCCTTTGACGCGGCGCTGCATCTGGGCGTGTGCGACAAGATCGTGCCCGGCCTCGTGATCGCCGCCCTGCGCTTTGGCTGGTTGCCCTCGATCTTCGTTCCCGCCGGGCCGATGCCGTCAGGCCTGCCCAATCCCGAAAAAGTCCGTATCCGGCAGTTATTTGCCGAAGGCAAGGTGGACCGCAGCGCTCTGTTGAAAGCGGAAGCGGAAAGCTATCACTCTCCAGGCACCTGCACATTTTATGGTACGGCAAACTCCAACCAGATGATGATGGAGGTGATGGGCCTGCATCTCCCCGGCGCGGCCTTCACAAATCCGGGCACGCCCTTGCGGGCCGCGCTCACCCGCGCCGCCACCCAGCGCGCCGCCGCGATCACCGCGCAGGGGGATGACTACCGCCCTGTCGGCGAAATGATCGACGCCCGCTCCATCGTCAATGCAATCGTCGGCCTGATGGCCACGGGCGGATCAACCAATCACGCTCTGCATATCCCCGCTATGGCCGCTGCGGCGGGCCTTGATGTGACGCTCGAAGACTTTGCCGATATCTCGCATGTCACACCGCTGCTCGCCCGGATCTATCCCAATGGCGGTGCGGACGTGAACCATTTCCACGCGGCGGGCGGCATGGGATTTCTTACCCGGGAGCTTCTGAGCGTTGGCCTGATGCATGGCGATGCGCCAGCGGTGATGGGCACAGTCGCAGGATACAGCCAGGAGCCATACCTGAAAGATGGCGCGCTTGCCTGGTGGCCGGCGCCTGAAATCAGCGGTGATCTCGACGTCCTGCGACCGGCGAGCGATCCGTTCTCGGCTGATGGCGGCTTGCGGCTGATGGATGGCCCGCTGGGCCGGGGCGTTTCCAAAGTGTCAGCCGTCAAGCCGGAAAACCGGATCGTCGAAGCGCCTGCCATCGTGTTCGATACGCAGGAAGCCCTGCGGGAAGCCTTCGACGCAGGCCGTCTGGACCGGGATTTTGTTGCGGTTGTGCGCTTTCAGGGCCCCGCTGCCAACGGCATGCCGGAATTGCATGGGATGTCACCGGTCCTCGGCGTGCTTCAGGACCGGGGTCACAAGGTGGCGCTGGTCACCGATGGGCGCATGTCCGGCGCCAGCGGCAAGATTACGGCAGCCATCCATGTCGCGCCGGAAGCGGCGCGCGGCGGCCCCATCGCGCGGGTTCAGGATGGCGACATCATCCGTGTGGACGGGGAGGCGGGCCGGCTTGAGCTCAAGGTGGACCCTGTCGAATTTGCAGCGCGGGCGCCCGCAGAATTCCGGCCCAACCGGCCCGCAATGGGACTCGGCCGGGAAATGTTTGATCTCTTCCGCCAGTTCGCCGGCACAGCAGATAGCGGCGCCAGCCCGTTCCGCTTCCTCGGCCAGGAGAGCTGAGGAATGGAAGGGCCGGTCCTTGTCGGCGATGTGGGCGGCACGAATGTGCGGTTCGCGCTGGCGGCGCGCCGGGACGGCGTCCTGAGGATCGAGCATTTCCAGAAGCTTCCGGGGGATGACTTTGAGTCGTTCGAGGCTGCCTTGCGACACTATCTGAGCAAGACCAGTGTGCGCGCTGAGGCGGCCTGCTTTGCGCTGGCGGGTCCGATAATCGATCAGGAAGTGACTCTGACCAACCGCGCCAAATGGAAAGTCTCATCGGCAGGCGTGGCATCACTTTTTGGTTTTCAGGACGTGCGCCTCATCAATGATTTCCACGCGATGGCCCGCTCCGTGCCCGAATATGCCGTCTCGTCCTTCGATAAGATATTCCCCGGAACACCCAAGCCAGGCGCGCCCATGCTGGTGGCTGGCCCGGGTACGGGGTTTGGGGTGGCCACGTTACTGTCGGGGACGGACGGTCAATGGCAGGTCATGTCGGGGGAAGGCGGACATATGGCCTATGCGTCTCGCACGGCGGTCGAGCTTGAGATGACCCGGCTGCTGACGCGGGACTATGGTTATGTGTCGAACGAACTTGTCGCTTCCGGCAGCGGTCTTGAGGAGGTTCACCGAGCTTTCTGTGAGATATATGGCCGGGATTGTCTCGAATTGTCCCCGGAAGATATGCGCCAGCGCGCAGATGAGGGCGATGAGATGTTCCTGGCGCTCATCGAAGTGCGGGCGCTGGCTGTGATGGGCGCGGCTGGGGATCTCGTTCTGGCAAACGGCGCGCTTGGCGGTGTAGTGCTTGCCGGCGGTGTCACCGAGCGAATCTCGGACTTCCTGAAAACGCCTCAAGCGAGGGAGCGATTCGTCTCCCGGGGCCCCATGAGTCCCTACCTTGAGGATTGCCCGGTATGGCTGATGCATGATGCCGCCGCGCCCTTGATTGGCGCCGCAGCCGACTTTGAGCAGCGCTCCCGAATCTAGTTGCGAATTATTCGCAAATTCAAAGACTTCCTGCCCGGTCCGTGACCGACAGCCGCAGCAGGTGACCCGTGAAATTGCGTTTCAGCACGATATACTGCGAGGCGCTGCGATTACAGATGAGCGACGGTTGCGCCGGGCGGGAAACCGTCCTAATCGGGCGGCAACGCAATGGGAGCAAATGCGCTATGACGGAAGTTGAACGGCTTGCCCTCGACTATCTGCCGGTTATCATTTTCCTGGTGATTGGCGCGGTCATTTCATGTCTCTTCGTCTTCGGATCGGTGCTTCTGGCGCCGTCGCGACCGGACCCGGAAAAGAATTCGGCCTATGAATGCGGTTTCCCCGCGTTTGATGATGCTCGCATGAAGTTCGATGTGCGATTCTATCTCGTCGCCATCCTGTTCATCATCTTCGATCTGGAAGTCGCCTTCCTGTTCCCATGGGCGGTGACCCTCGGTGAAATCGGTATTCTCGGTTTCTGGTCCATGATCGGCTTCCTGGGCGTCCTGACGATCGGCTTTATCTATGAATGGCGCCGCGGCGCGCTGGAGTGGGAATAATGGCTGACAATTCCTACAAGCCTTATGCGCTGGGCGGCGCCCGGGCAGGGGTCGAAGGCGGGTTCAATCCCGGCAATGATGACCCGTTCTATTCCGGCCTCTCCGACCAGCTGGCCGACAAGGGCTATTTCACCGCCGCTGCCGATGATCTGATCAGCTGGGCGCGCACCGGCTCGCTGATGTGGATGACGTTCGGTCTGGCCTGCTGCGCCGTCGAGATGATGCATGCGGGTAACCCGCGCTACGATCTTGAGCGCTTCGGCATGGCCCCGCGCGGGTCGCCGCGCCAGTCGGACGTGATGATCGTCGCCGGCACGCTCACCAACAAGATGGCGCCTGCGCTCCGCAAGGTCTATGATCAGATGCCCGAGCCGCGTTACGTGATCTCAATGGGCAGCTGCGCCAATGGCGGGGGCTATTATCACTACAGCTACAGCGTCGTTCGCGGCTGTGACCGCATTGTTCCTGTGGATATCTACATTCCGGGCTGTCCGCCCACCGCTGAGGCTCTCGTCTACGGCTTCCTCCAGTTGCAGAAGAAGATCCGCCGCGAAGGTTCGATCGAACGCTGATGGTGACGATGATGGATACTCAGGCGCTTTCCGATCTTGCTACCCATATCGAGGGGCGCATGCCCGACGCTGTGCGCAGCTGGCAGATCCATGTCGGCGAACTCACGCTGCTGGCGGAGCGTGACCATATCGTCCCGTTGCTGCGCTTCCTGCGCGACGATCAGCAATGCAACTTCGAAAGCTTCATCGACCTTTGCGGTGTAGATTATCCCGAGCGATCCGAGCGCTTTGAGGTCGTGTATCACCTGCTGTCGATGCGCATGAACCACCGCATCCGCGTGCGTATCCGCACCGATGAGGAAACCGCTGTGCCGAGCATCGTGCCGCTCTGGCCGGCCGCCAACTGGTTCGAGCGCGAAGCGTTCGACATGTACGGCATCCAGTTCGCCGATCATCCGGACCTGCGCCGCATCCTTACCGATTACGGCTTTGAGGGCTGGCCGCTGCGCAAGGACTTCCCGCTGACCGGGCATTACGAGGTGCGCTATGACGACCTTGAGAAGCGCGTGATCTACGAGCCCGTCAAGCTCGCCCAGGAATACCGCAATTTCGATTTCCTCTCGCCCTGGGAAGGCATGACCCCCGTCATTCCCGGCGACGAGAAAGCGAAGGAAGGCTGATCAGATGGCCGACACCGCACACATCGCAGAAATGGATGACCGCAAGTTCACGTTGAACTTCGGTCCTCAGCACCCTGCCGCGCACGGCGTGCTGCGCATGATCCTCGACCTCGACGGCGAGATCGTGACCCGCGTAGACAGCCATATCGGCCTCCTGCACCGGGGCACCGAAAAGCTGCTCGAATACAAAACCTACCTGCAAGGCATGCCGTATTTCGACCGGCTCGATTATTGCGCGCCGATGAACCAGGAGCATGCCTGGTGCCTCGCCATCGAGAAGCTTCTCGGTGTCGAAGTGCCACGCCGCGCCAGCCTCATCCGTGTCATGTATTCGGAAATCGGCCGGATCATGTCCCACCTTCTCAATATCGGTACGGGCGTCATGGATGTCGGCGCCCTGACACCGATCACCTGGTGTTTCGAAGAGCGCGAGAAGCTCTGCGTCTTCTACGAACGCGCCTCGGGTAGCCGTATGCACGCAGCGTACTTCCGCCCCGGCGGCGTCCATCAGGATCTCCCGCAGCGCCTCATCGATGACATCGCCACATGGTGTGACCAGTTCCCGGGCAAGCTCGATCAGATCGAAGGCCTCGTCACCGAAAACCGCATCTTCAAGCAGCGCAATGTCGATATCGGCGTTGTTGACCAACGCACGATCCTCGATTGGGGCTTCAGTGGCGTCATGGTGCGTGGTTCCGGCCTCGCCTGGGATCTGCGCCGCTCACAGCCTTACGAGTGTTACAGCGAACTCGACTTCAAAGTTCCCGTTGGCCGCCACGGCGACAATTACGACCGCTATGTCTGCCGCATGGATGAGATGCGCGAGTCCGTGAAGATCATTCTCCAGTGCATTGACCTGATGGCGAAGGATGGCCCCGGCCCCGTTCTGCTTGCGGGCTCGAAACTCTCCCCGCCTCGCCGCAGTGAGATGAAGAATTCGATGGAAGCGCTGATCCATCACTTCAAGCTGTACACGGAAGGTTTCCACGTTCCGGAAGGCGAATGTTACGCTGCCATCGAGGCGCCGAAGGGGGAGTTTGGCGTCTATCTCGTCGCAGATGGCACAAACCGTCCGTATCGCGCCAAGATCCGCGCGCCTGGCTATCCCCACCTTCAGGCGATGGACCATCTCTGCAAGGGCCTCCAGCTGGCCGACGTTTCGGCGGTTCTCGGAACACTCGACATCGTTTTCGGGGAGATCGACCGTTGACGGCCTCCTTCGATCTCATCCAGCGCCAGCTTGACGCTTACAATGCGCAGGACATTGCTGCCTTCCTCGCCTGTTATGCGGACGACGCAGAGCTTGCGACGCTCAATGGTGGCGTGAACCAGAAGGGCCTGGACGCGATCCGCAAGCGCCATGAAGACCTCTTCACGCAGTTCCCGCAGAACCGTGCCAAGCTGGCCAACCGCATTGATCTGGGCACCACCGTGATCGACCATGAGGCAGTGGAGCGCTCGCCGGGCGGGGAGACCTTTGAGGTCGCCGCCATCTACACGGTCCGTGACGGCAAGATCGCCCGTGTCGACTTTGCAAGGGCAGGGGCGGTCTGATGGGCATTTTTCCGGAGCAACGTGTATCGGTCATCACCGTCGGGGTCCGCGACCTTGCCGGCATGATCGGTTTTTACACGGATGTTCTGGGCTTTGAGGATCGCGGCGTCAAAGGCGAGGTGGCCTTCTTCAATGCAGGTGGCATGGTCATCGGTCTATGGGACGAGACAAAGCTCGCGGCGGACGCCGGTGTTGCAGATGATCGCAAGGGCGCCTTCAAAGGCTTCGCGCTGGCATTCAATGCGCGGTCTACGGACGAAGTAGACGATATTTTCGGCCGGCTGGAACGCGCAGGCGCGCAGGTTTCCAAGCCGCCACACAAGACATACTGGGGCGGATATTCCGGCTATTTCACAGACCCCGAGGGGAATGCCTGGGAAGTAGCTCACAATCCGTTCTGGCCAATTGACGAAGCGGGCCGCGTCAGCATCCCGCTTGCGAAGGAGCAGTAGATGGCATTGCGCCGGTTTGATCTCGACGCGGGGGGCGACAGCTTCTCGTTCAAGCCTGAGACGGAAGATAAGATTGCTTTCTGGCGGGGAAAATATCCGGCGGACAAGCAGCGTTCGGCTGTCATCCCGATGCTCTGGCTCGCCCAGAAAGATAATAATGGCTGGCTGTCCGAGCCAGCCATGCGTGAAGTCGCTGACCGCTTGGAAATGCCTTACATCCGCGTCTACGAAGTTGCGACTTTCTACACGATGTTCCGTTTGCAGCCGGTCGGGAAATACCACGTGCAGCTCTGCGGCACGACGCCTTGCCAGCTGCGCGGCGCCGATGGCTTGAAAGAAGTCTGCACACGGGAAATCGGCAAGCAGATGTATGTAACGGACGACAAGCGCCTCTCCTGGGAAGAGGTCGAGTGTCTTGGCGCCTGCGTGAACGCGCCGATGGTGCAGATCAATGATGATTACTATGAGGATCTGACGCCGGAGACGCTCTCACAGATCATTGGCCGTCTGAAGAATGGCGTTGAAGTTACGCCGGGCCCGCAGATCGACCGCGTAAACAGCGCTCCCGAAGGTGGCAATGCGACGCTAACTGAGCCTGCGCTATTCGATGGCAGCCGCAATTCAGTCAGTGAGCTGCCTAACCTGCCGGAACCTCCAGCTGCGCCAGAACCCGCGGCTAAGCCGGAACCGACGCCGGAAGCGACCGGCCAGCCCGACAAATCTGCGCCGACGAATACCGACCGCGAAGAGCCCTCCAGCAAGGATGTCAAGGAATAGGTCATGTTGCAGGACAAGGATCGCATTTTCACAAACCTTTACGGGCTTCACTCCCCGGACCTGGAAGCTGCAAAAAAGCGCGGCGCCTGGCATCTGACCCGCGAAATGCTGGAGCAGGGACCAGACTGGATCTGTAACCAGATCAAGGCGTCGGGTCTGCGCGGGCGCGGCGGCGCTGGCTTCCCGACGGGTCTGAAATGGACCTTCATGCCCAAGGAAGTGCGCGATCGCCCGCACTATCTCGTCGTCAATGCCGACGAGTCCGAACCCGGAACCTGCAAGGACCGCGAGATCCTGCGTCATGATCCCCATCTGCTGATCGAGGGCTGCATGGTGGCGAGCCGCGCGATGCGCGCGCACGTCTGCTATGTCTATATTCGCGGCGAATACATCAATGAGCGGCACGCGCTCGAAAAGGCCGTCAAGGAAGCCTATGAGGCGAGACTGATCGGCAAGGACAATGTGAATGGCTGGGATTTCGATCTCTACGTCCACCACGGCGCTGGCGCCTATATCTGCGGGGAAGAAACCGCGCTGCTCGAAAGCCTTGAAGGCAAGAAGGGCCAGCCGCGCCTGAAGCCGCCATTCCCGGCCAATGCCGGCCTTTATGGCTGCCCGACGACAGTGAACAACGTTGAGTCCATTGCGGTTGCGCCCACCATCCTGCGCCGGGGCGCGCAATGGTTTGCCGGTTTTGGCCGCCCGAATAATGCCGGCACCAAGCTGTTCTGCATTTCCGGCCATGTGAACACGCCGTGCAATGTCGAAGAAGAGATGTCGATCACCTTCCGTGAGCTGATAGAAACCCATTGCGGCGGCATTCGCGGTGGCTGGGATAATCTCAAAGCGGTCATTCCGGGTGGCTCGTCGGTTCCTATGGTGCCGGCCGAGCAGATCATGGATGCCTACATGGATTTCGACACGCTCCGTGATCTGAAGTCCGGCCTCGGCACAGCGGCTGTGATCGTCATGGACAAGCAGACTGACCTGATCCGCGCCATCGCCCGCCTCGCTTACTTCTACAAGCATGAGAGCTGCGGCCAGTGCACGCCCTGCCGGGAAGGCACTGGCTGGATGTGGCGCGTGATGGAACGTATGGCGCGCGGCGAAGCCGAGCATGACGAGATCGACACACTGCTCGACGTCACCAAACAGGTCGAAGGTCACACGATCTGCGCCCTCGGCGATGCGGCCGCCTGGCCGATCCAGGGCCTGATCCGCCATTTCCGCCATGAAATCGAAGACCGCATCACCCAGTACCGTCTGCCGCGCGCAATGGTGCAGGGCGCTGTGGTTACGGCAGCAGAGTAGGAAGAACCGCAAAGTGAGCCTCACCCGCGCCATCCTGATCGTGTCCTGGTGCCTCTCGCTGGCCACCATCCACGCGGTCGTGGCCTTCATTCTGGGCTATCTGATGCCCCGGAATGGCGGGATCGAGGAGCATCAGCGTGCCTATGTCATGATCGTGGCTGGCGCCTCAGCGCTGTCCGCCGTCCTGGCGCTGCTGGCCATCGTCTATGTCAAGGCGCTCTGGGGTATAATGGTGCTCTCCTTGGTCAGCGCGGGCCTCTTCCTCTATGGCATGCTGGAATATGCCGTGCCGTTCAATCTGCTGGTTTTGGGCGTTCTAGCCGGCCAGTTCCTGTTCTCTCGCTTCGCCATTGGCCTCAACGCCATCGACAATCCCGGCAAGCCCCGCATCAATCCTTCCGAAGAGTTCTGAAGTCCCATGTCCGACACTTTCAAGCTGAACATCGACGGCCAGGAAATCGAAGTGCCCAAGCACTACACGCTCATGCAGGCGTGTGAGGAAGCGGGCGCCGAGATCCCGCGCTTCTGCTATCACGAGCGCCTGTCTGTGGCGGGCAACTGCCGCATGTGTCTCGTCGAATGGCAGGGCGCGCCCAAGCCGATTGCGTCCTGCGCCCAGATCGTCGGCGATATGCGGCCCAACCAGGATGGCTCTGCACCCATCGTGCGCACGGGCGGCGACTATGTTGATAAGGCTCGCAAGGGCGTGATGGAATTCCTCCTGATCAACCACCCACTCGATTGCCCGATCTGTGACCAGGGCGGCGAATGCGACCTTCAGGACCAGTCGGTCGCTTATGGCCGGTCCAGCTCGCGCTTTGACGAGAACAAGCGCGCCGTTGAAGACAAATACATGGGCCCGCTCGTCAAGACGATCATGAACCGCTGCATCCAGTGCACCCGCTGCGTGCGTTTTGTGGCGGAAGTCGCCGGCGTCGAAGAGATGGGCATGATCAGCCGCGGCGAGAATGCCGAGATTACGACCTATCTCGAAAAGTCGCTGACTTCGGAGCTGTCCGGCAACGTCATTGACCTCTGCCCGGTCGGCGCGCTGACCTCGAAACCCTACGCCTTCAATGCGCGCCCCTGGGAACTGCGTAAGACCTCCTCCATTGATGTGATGGACGCTATGGGCGCCGCCATCCGCATTGACGCCAAGGGCGACGCGGTTATGCGCATTCTGCCGGAGCTGAACGAAGAGGTGAACGAGGAGTGGCTGTCAGACAAGTCACGCTTCGTTTGGGACGGCCTTGGCCGCCAGCGTCTTGACCGCCCTTACATCCGCGAAAACGGCAAACTCCGCGCCGCCACCTGGGGCGAAGCCTTTGAGGCCGTGAAGGCGGCGCTCGAAGTGGGCCCTGACAAGATCGGCGTGGTCGCCGGTGACCTGATCGAAGTCGAACAGGCCAAAGCCGCTCTGGACCTCTTCCGCAGCCTCGGCGTCAAGAATACCGACTGCCGCCCCGCTGGCGCCGGCTACGGCACTTCTGGCGTGCGCGAGCATTACATCCTCAACCCCACCCTGATGGGCGTGGAGGAGGCCGATGCCCTCCTGCTGATCGGTACCAATCCGCGCGTCGAAGCGGCCGTCTGGAATGCCCGCATCCGCAAGGCCTGGCTCTGGGGTGATCTCAAGGTTGGCGTCATCGGAGACGCCGTTGACCTGACCTACCCCTATGAGCATCTCGGTACGGGCGCGGCGGATCTCGACAAGCTCGCAGAGAGTGATTTCTACAGGGTGCTCAAAGACGCCAAACGGCCGATGATCGTTGTCGGCGAGAGTGCGCTTATTGGCCAGGATTGTCCCAAACTGTCCCAAACTGTCCTGAAATTGTCTCAGGATGTCGGCGCTGTGGTCGATGGATGGGCCGGTTTTGGCGTCCTGCATACCGCGGCTGGCCGGGTGGGCGCGCTGGATGTCGGATTCGTCCCGGCCGAAGGCGGTCTTGCGACTGCCGATATTCTCAGTGGCAACCTTTCCACAGTTTTCCTTCTGGGCGCCGATGAGGTGAACCTCTCAACGCTCGGAAATGCCAAGGTTATTTATGTCGGCTCGCATGGAGATGCGGGCGCAAGCCGCGCAGATATCGTTCTGCCCAGCGCCGCCTACACCGAAATGACCGCCACCTATGTCAACACTGAAGGCCGGGTCCAGATGACCACGCGCGCTACCCAGCCCAAGGGCGAGGCCCGTGAGGGCTGGGCAATTTTCCGTGCACTTTCAGCGGTCTGCGGAAAGCCGCTTCCTTATGACACAGCCGATCAGCTGCGCGCCCTTCTGCGCGGCAAGGAAGGGGAGAACACAGTCTTCTCCGGCCGCGGCTATGCCCCCGGCGCACGTGGTGTTGCGGCCCTCTCCCAGCCTGTTCCGGACGTTTCGGGTACTTTATCGAGCGCGCCTCTTGCGACCCAGGCTGTGGATTTCTACCTCACCAACCCGATTGCACGGGCATCCAAGACAATGGC
>JBKBIZ010000060.1:0-18636 GCA_046293975.1 Hyphomonas sp.
CTCCGGGCGGCCGAGGCCGAGGAGGTCTGCGGCCACGCGGCCGGGATTTCCGGCGCCAATGCGCGCAAGCTCGATGTTCAGGATACGGTAGGAATGGTTGACGAAGACGACGGTGACGACGTCGGCCTTCTCGCGCGCCATGCTCCAGAGGGCCTGGTTGGTGTACATGCCTGCGCCATCGCCCGTCAGGCAGAGCACCTTGCGGCCTTTGGCGCCGATGGCAGCGCCGAGCGCGAGGGGCATGCCCTGGCCGATAGCGCCGCCGGTCAGCATCATCCAGTCATGCGGGCGGGCGCGGCCGGTCATCAGGAAGGATGGCAGACCGTTGGAGACCCCGTCATCGGAGACGAACGCGCCTTCGGGCAGGTGGCGCGCGATGGAGGCGCCGATGGTGGCGGCGTGGAGCGCGCCGGTGGGAGCGTCTGGAATTTCCAGCGTGGCGGCGGGGGCCGCTTCGGTGAGGCCCATCGCGTCAGCGAGGGCTTCGAGGATGGCGGCGCTGTCGCTCTCCGGGCCGCCGATGATGAGCGGCGTGCAGCCTTCGGGCACCAGCAGGCTGGGCTTGCCGGGATAGGCGAAGAAGGCGACGGGCACCTGCGTACCGGCCACCAGCATCAGGTCTGTGCCTTCCAGGTCTGCCATCGCGCCTTCGGCGAAATACTGCATCCGCTCGGGCGCGAAGATGCCTGCGCCGCGCACCATGCGGGGAAAGAACGTATCCGTCAGCACACGGATGCCGGCGGCTTTCAGGCGCGCGGCATGGCCAAGACCGGGGCCGGTGAGCGCCGTGCCATTGATCAGGATCATCGGCTTCCTGGCCGATTTGATAGCCTTTGCAGCGGCCTCGACGCGGGCCGCATCCGGCGCGCGCAGGAAAGGCTGAGCGCGGGTCTTACCGGGGGTGGCGCCCTCGGTCCAGGCAGAGTCAGCGGGAAGGATCAGCGAGACCGGGCCGGGCACGGGGCCAAAGCTTGCCGCCCAGGCCTCGGCGGCCAGATTGCCCGTGACGGAGACATGATCGGCAGACTTGATCCAGACAGAGTTGGGGCCGGCAAGACCCATGATGTTGGAGGTGAGCGGCGCGTCATAGCGCAGATGCGGCACGGCATGATCCCCGATGACATTGATCATCGGTGTCCAGGCGCGTTTGGCGTTGTGGATGTTGGCCCCGGCATTCATGAAGCCAGCGCCCAGATGCAGGAGCGTCATCGCCGGACGGCCGGTGACGCGCGCGTATCCGTCTGCTGCGCCGGTCGCGACGCCCTCGAACAGGCAGAGCACCGAGCGGATGCGCGGCTCGCGGTCGAGCGCGGTGACGAGGTGCATCTCCGACGTGCCGGGATTGGCGAAACAGGCGGTGACGCCATGATCGGCCAGAGTGGAGACGAGCGCCTCGGCGCCGGTCAGGGTGGTGGCGGTGTCGCTATCAGTGCCGGGCATACACAAACTCCCCAAAATCTTTTGCTGGCGTTCCCTAGCGGGTTTCGGCGCGGGCGCAAAATCAAACGGGCCGCAGGCAGCTCGGAAGCAAGGGGAGCCTCCTGACTATCTGCGGCCCGCCATAAGCCAAAGGGGAATGGCTGAAGCCTCCGGTTGCCCGAGGACTTCAAGGGCATGATTAAGCCATTGGGAAAAGGAATCGAGCCCCAAAAAGACCAAATTCCCAGTCAAATGCCGCTTTTGACACAAAAAGTGTCGCTAAATCAGGATTTTCCCTACTGCATTTTCAACTGCATAAAGAAGCTCAAGTTGATCCGCCCGCAGAGACTGCGTCCGCGACTGGTTGAGATACCCTTTTTCAGTGATCTCTCCGAGGTCCGCGCGTGGCTCCAATGATTGCAACAGGATCCGCGTTATGCGGGCAGAGGCGTTGGGATGAGCCTTGTTGTGGGCCGCCAGCCCGGCTTGCACCGCCTCCTGAACCTTGGGGTGCGTGACCAGCTGATCGGCGGGCAACGCCTCGCCCACCAGGCGCTGACACCAGGCGAGGTTGAGGAAGCCGAGCAGGCCGATCTCATCCTTGTTGAGGCCGCAGACGACCGCATCTGACAGCGCCCCGCCGCAGGCCGCCACGGCGGCGACGCGCACCGCGCCGGCCGAAACCCATGTGCCGCTGGCGAGCTTGAACTCTTCGACGGTGCGGCCATCAAAAGCAAGGCCGCGTTCGGGCCGCTCCGGATCAACGAACTTCACCGCATCGCCGAGCCTGTAATAGCCTTCCTCGTCGAAGGCTTCGGCGGTCTTCTCCGGGTTGCGGAAATAGCCCGGCGTGACATTGACGCCTTTGACCCGCAGTTCGAGCTTTTCGCCCGCCGGCACCAGCTTGAATGTGTTGCCCGGCAGCGGCAGGCCGATGAGGCCCATCTTGTCGTTCGGCCAGTGGACGTTTGACGCGGTTGGTGAGGTTTCGGTTGCGCCATATCCGGCTGAGAGCGAAATGCGCTCTCCCGTGATGCGCACGGCGACTTCCTGGATGCGTTCGTAGATGTCCTGCCCCATCGAGGCGCCGCCATAGGCCATCGATGTGAGGCGGGAGAAGAAGACTTCAGCAAGGTCGGCGTCCTGCTCCAGCGCGGTCGCGAGCGCGGCCCATGCCTGGGGTACGGTGGTGTGCTGGGTGGTCGGGATTTCCTTCAGGTTACGGATCATTTCCGGCAGGCGCTGGGGCGTTGGCGCGCCCTGGCAGATATAGAGCGTGCCGCCCCAGTCGAGCATATTGTGCAGGATCGAATGGGTGCCATAGGTGTGGCTCCAGGGCAGGAAGTTCACCATCACCTGCGGGCCGCCGGTGATCGCGTCGAGGCGCTCCTCGTCCCAGACCGAGCGGATCATCTTGGCGTTGGCCGCGACCATGCCATGCGTGTTGATGACGGCCTTGGGCTCGCCGGTGGAGCCGGAGGTCAGCATGTATTTGGCCACCGTTGTGGACGTCAGCGCTTTATAGGACGCCTCGACGGCTGGCCCCATCTGGCCGGAAAACTCCTCGATGCTGACGGCGCGGGGCACATTCGGCGGGTTGCGTGAATAGATGACGAGGCGGCCGGTCAGGTCGAGGCTGTCAAGCGCGCGCTGATACTCGTTGCCGTCTTCGACATAGATGAATTTCGGCGTCGTCAGCTGGTCGATATAACGGAAGCGCAGGAGATCCTGGCTGAGCGTGGCGTAAGCGGGCGTGACCGGCACGACGGGGCACCCCGCCCACATGGCGCCGTACATGATGAGCGCATTGTCGATGGAGTTCCGGGAGAGGATCATCACCGGCGTGTCCTGGCCCGCGCCTTCGCTGAGGAAGGCGGCGGCGATACGCTGGACGCTGGCGAGGCCTTCGCCATAGGTCAGCCGGCGCCAGTCATCTGCGGCGGGGGCCTGGGGCCAGCGCTCGGCCAGCCAGTCCTGATCGCGCCGCTCGGCGCCCCACTTCACCAGCGGGGCGAGCATGTGCGGGGGATGGGCTTTCAGGGGATGGCCGCTGTCGAGATAGACCGTGCCATCGGGGCGCCGGTTGATCTTCAGCTTCAGCGGCAGATAAGGCACCTCACGAAACGGAATATGCGCGGTCTTGCTCATTGACGACTTTCATCCTCCCCGCATGGCGGCGCAGATGGCCTGCCACGAATTATCATTATCTGGCATGATAGCTGGCGCAGGCTGCGACGCTGAGCAAGCCCCTCCGAGTTCAGCTTCTGACCGGCTCCAGTGTCTCGTTGAAACGCACGGGCTTGCCGCCGCCTTTCTGAACGATCTCGCCGTCGCGCATGACGAAGCCGCCGCGCACGACGGTGCCGACCGGCCAGCCGGTGGCTTCGAAGCCGTCAAACTGGGTCCAGCCGCATTTGGATTTGGACCAGTCCGCCGTGATCGTGGCTTTGCGTTTCAGGTCGACGATGGTGAAGTCGGCATGATTGCCTTCGGCGATGCGGCCCTTGTCGGCGAGGCCGAAGACGCGCTGCGGCCCTGCGCTGGTCAGCTCGACAAAGCGCTGGAGGCTGAGCTTTCCATCATTCACATGCGTCAGCATCACCGGCACCAGTGTCTGCACGCCAGGCATGCCGGACGGAGAGGCCGGATAGGGCCGCTGCTTCTCTTCGATTGTGTGCGGCGCATGATCCGTCGCCAGAACATCGACGATGCCCGCGTTGAGGGCGCGCCAGAGCGCTTCGCGGTGGCGGGCTTCGCGCACGGGCGGGTTCTGCTGGGCAAAGCCCTTGAGGCGGTCATAGCAATCAGGCGCCGCCAGGGTGAGATGGTTGGGGAGCACTTCAACGCTCGCCACATCCTTGGCGTCGCGCAGGAGGTCCATTTCCTCGGCGGTGGAGATATGCAGCACATGGATGCGCTTGCCGGTCTTGCGGGCAAGGCGCAGCAGGCGGCGCGTGGAGGAGACGGCGGCCTCCACATCACGCACGACGATATGGCTGTTCCAGTCTCCGGTGACAGCCAGGCTACGGCGCTCTTCGAGGCGGTATTCGTCTTCGGAGTGGAAGGCGGCGCGGCGTTTGATGGCCCGCAGCACGGCTTCGACGCCGGCATCATCCTTGATGAGCAGGTCACCGGTCGAGGCGCCCATGAATACCTTTACGCCGCAGCAGCCGAGCATCCGCTCCATCTCGGGCAGCAGCGCCACATTGTCATGCGTCGCGCCGGCATAGAAGGCGTGGTCGATGTCCATCCGGCCCTTGGCGCGGCTGAGCTTATCCAGCATCCGGTCGGGCGTGATGGTCGAGGGGTTGGTGTTGGGCATCTCGAACACGGCGACGACCCCGCCCAGCGCGGCCGAGCGTGCTTCGGTTTCGAGGTCTGCCTTGTATTCAAGGCCCGGCTCCCGGAAGTGAACCTGCGTGTCGATCACGCCGGGCAGGATGTGCAGCCCCGCCGCGCCATAAATCTCGCCAGCCGATGCCTTTGAGAGGTCACCGATATAGGCAATGCGCTCGCCGATAACGCCGATATCGGTCTGGGCCTGGCCGCCGGGGGTGACGACGGTGCCGCCGCGCAGGATGAGATCGTAAACTTGGGTCATGGCGCGTTATCGCGCCGCTTCGGGGAAAAGTCACGCTGGCTTGAGCGCCGGTTCGGGCGCGGGCCATTGCGGCATCCGGTGAGCGGGCTTAGATCAGGCGCATGCACCGCCTTCCTGACCGCGCCATTCTCAGCCTTACCGGCCCCGACACGCTCGCCCTTCTGGAGCGGACGGTAACGCATACGGTGGCCGGCTGGGCGGCGGGGGAAGCGCGGTATGGCGCGCTTCTGACGCCCCAGGGCAAGATCATCACCGATTATATCGCCCATCGTACGGCTGAGGGCGTGCTGATTGATGTGCATGACGGCGCCGCCGATGACCTGATGAAGCGGCTGAAGATGTTCCGCCTGCGCTCGGCGGTGGAGATTGCGCGCGATGAGGCGCTGGTGTCGGCCATCAACGTTGAGGGAGCCCGCGATCCGCGCACGCCGAAACTGCCCCACCGGTCGATTGCGCCTGCCGGTGAAGTGGCCGAGCCGCTGCCGGGCTGGGACGCGCTCGCCATCGCGGCGGGCATTCCCGAATGGGGCCGCGATTACCGCGCCGCAGAGGTGTTCCCGACCGATATCAACATGGATCTGATGAACGGCATCGACTATAAAAAGGGCTGTTTCGTCGGCCAGGAAGTGGCCAGCCGGATGAAGCGCAAGGGCCTGATCCGCAAGCGCACCGTGCGCCTGAAAGGCGAGGGCCTGGTGGCGGGCGCAGACGTGCGCGCCGGGGCAAACCTGCTGGGCACGGTGACCAGCGCGGCGGCGGGCGAAGCCCTCGCCCTGATCCGGACAGACCGGTTTGCCAGGTCGATCCAGGAGCGCCAACCAGTGACCGTGAACGACGCCCCCGCCGAGATCGACGGCGCGCCCTGGCTGATTGCCGAAGTCAAAGCCCATCTGGAGGCCCCAACCCATGAGTGAGCCCCATTCCTGCGGCTGGGCGCCGATTACCGATCCGCTTTACCGGGCCTATCATGATGAAGAATGGGGCGTGCCCGAACGTGACCCGCGCGCCCTGTGGGAAAAGCTGCAACTCGATGGGATGCAGGCAGGCCTCAGCTGGATCACCATCCTGAGAAAGCGCGAGAGCATCAGGGAAGAGTTCGACGGGTTTGACCCGGAAAAGCTCGCCCGCTGGACGCCCAAACGGGCGGAAAAAGCGCTCACCAATCCCGGCATCATCCGCAGCCCCAAGAAGATCGAGGCGGTGATCGGCAACGCTCAGACTTATCTTTCGATGAGGGGCGCGGGCGAGGATTTCTCTGACTACTGCTGGAGCTATGTGGGCGGCAAACCGATCGTGAACCGCTGGAAGAATTACCGCGACGCGCCCACCAGCACGGACTGGTCGGCAGAGATGTCAAAAGACCTGAAGAAACGCGGCTTCAAGTTCGTCGGGCCAACCATCGTTTATGCCTGGGCGCAGGCCGTTGGCATGGTGAACGATCATGAGCTAGGATGTCCTCGCCACAAGGGTGTGCGGGAGATTTCATGAAAACGCTTATGTTTATGACGGCAATGGGAATGCTGGCCGTGGCCGGGGGCTGCCAGAGCAGCGCGCCCTCAAATGCCTATGCCAATCCGCTGGATGCCTGTGCCAGCATCCAGGACGAGGAAGACCGCACCCGGTGCGTCCAGAACGTCGTTGCCGACGTAGCCCTATCGACCAAGCGGGAACAAAGCCGCAAGAAAGGCCCATGATGCGCGCGCTGGTTTCGACCTGCGCGGTCATGGCGCTTCTGCTTCCGGTCACCGGCTGCGCAACCTGGCAGGACCGGGCAGAAGCCAAGGCCCTCGCCGCCTGTCAGGCCACGGCTGATGAGGAAGAACGCCGCCTTTGCCGCGAAACCGTGATCGCGGTGGAGAAGGCCAAATATGACAAGCAATCCGAGACCTGGGAAGAAAGCGTCCGCGCAGCCGAGGATCGCGAACTCCAGCGCAAAATATATGGCGGCGCAGGCCAGGTCGATAAATAGGCTCTGTTAACCACGCCGGGCGAGCCAGCCTTGTGCTATGCTGGCAACGCGCGTTAGAGCTTGCGATACATGGATATAGCTAGAAGGGCCTGACGCCGCCGGGCGGACAGGCGCCGCCGGAGACCCCTATGCCGAGCCCCGTGATTTCCGCCACAGGCCTGTGGACCCCGCCCAACTCGATTTCCAACGCAGAGCTCGTCGAGAGCTACAATGCCTGGGCCGACAACTGGAACATCGAGAACGCCGCCGATATCAGCTCCGGCCTGCTGGAGCCCAAGACCCACTCCTCGGTCGAGTTCATCGAGAAGGCATCGGGCATCAAGGCGCGCTATGTGATCGACAAGGAGGGCGTTCTTGATCCTTATGTGATGACGCCGCGCATTCCCGAACGCCCCAACGAGCAAATCTCCGTTTTGGCCGAAATGGGCGTACGGGCCGCCCGCGACGCGCTCAAGCGTGCCGGGCGCGACCCCAAGGATATCGGCGCGGTGATCTGCGCGGCCTCCAACATGCAGCGTGCCTATCCGGCGATGGCAATCGAGATCCAGGACGCGCTCGGCATTGAAGGCTTTGCCTTTGACATGAACGTGGCCTGTTCCTCCGCCACATTCGGCATCCAGACGGCGGCCGATTTTGTGCGTTCGGGCAATGCCAGATCGGTGCTGGTTGTGAACCCGGAAGTCTGTTCGGGCCATCTCAACTTCACCGACCGCGACAGCCATTTCATCTTTGGCGATGTGGCGACGGCCATCCTCGTGGAGGACGAGGCGATTGCCCCGGCAAAACACTGGAAGATCCTCGGCACGCGGCTGAAGACGCAGTTTTCCAACAATATCCGCAACAATTTCGGCTTCCTGAACCGCGCCGCTCCCGAAGGCATCGGTACGCCCGACAAGCTGTTCATGCAGGAAGGCCGCAAGGTGTTCAAGGAAGTGGTGCCGATGGTGGCGGAGATGATCAACGGCCATCTCGGTGAACTGGGGATTGAAGCGGGCGCGCTCAAACGCATGTGGCTCCACCAGGCGAACGCCAACATGAACCGGCTGATCTCATCGAAAGTGCTAGGGCATGAGGCGACCGAGGCCGAAAGCCCGACCGTACTCGATACCTATGCCAATACCTCCTCGGCCGGCTCGATCATCGCCTTCCATCTGCATTCGGAAGACTTTGCCAACGGGCATAAGGGGCTGATCTGCTCCTTCGGAGCAGGCTATTCAGCGGGGACTGTGGTTTTGGAAAAGGTAGGCTGATCGCCCTGATGAGGACTATTCGTCGAAATCTTCGGTGAAGAGGTCACCCCAGAGGGCGCGGCGGCTGGCACGGGCGGCCTCTGTGACCACAATCACGGCACCAAAAACCAACACGGCTACTGGAAACCCGGAACCTGTTGCGAACTGGTGCAGGATATCGATCATGGGGTGTTCACCGTTACTCTACTTGCCTGTTGCCGCAGCCCACACCAAAACCGGGGCCACTGCCTGTCTTGCAAGGGTTATGCCTGAGAGGCCTTAATGCGTCATTGGCAAACGGGGGCACAAACAAGGCGAGTTTGTAACCGTTTCGCCCCGGTTTATTTACCCGTGCTACCAATCCCTTAAGATGCCCCTCATGGAGCCCACCCCTTGAAGCGTTCTGTTAAGCCCCCTCGCGTCTGGCAGCGCATGTTGTCTGGCCGGCGTCTCGATCTGGCGCATCCCTCGCCGATGGATGTGGAAATCGAGGATATTGCGCATGGATTGGCGCGTGTGGCGCGCTGGAATGGGCAGACACGGGGCGAGCATGCCTTCTCGGTGGCCGAGCATTCGGTGCTGGTGGAGCAGATCGTGCGCAAGCTGGAGCCGGGCCTGGGGCCGGACGCCTGGCTGACGGCCCTGCTGCATGACAGCCCGGAATATGTGATCGGGGACATGATATCCCCGTTCAAGGCGCTGCTGGGGGAAAGCTACAAGGATGTGGAGGCGCGCCTTCAGGAGGCGATCCATATCCGCTTTGGCCTGAAGCCTGTCACCCCGGCCCGTCTGAAGAAGACGATCAAGAAGGCCGATCATATCTGTGCCTGGTTTGAGGCCGTACAGCTGGCAGGCTTCAGCGAGGCGGAATCGGATGGTTTCTTCGGCCATCCCCCCGAGGGCATGAAGTACCGCCTGAAGCCCCTGCCCGCGCCGGACGCGCAGCGGGTGTTCCTCAAGCGGTTTGAGGATATCCAGGCCGTGATCGCGGCGGAGGCGGCCTGATGCCTACGTCTTCGGCGCTGCTGATTGGTCTGTCTGCTGTGATGGTTGCCATCCGGGACGGAGAGCCGCACGTGCTGGCGACCCGCCGGCCAAGCGGCGAGGAGGCCCTGCCCTTTGGCCCGTTTGACCCGGTCAACCACCGCACCTTTGACCTCTCGCTGAGGGGCTGGGTGCGCGAGCAGACGGGCTTTGAACTCGGCTATGTTGAACAGCTCTACACCTTTGGCGACAAGGACCGGGAGACGCCTGAGGCGACGGTCGTGGATGCCCCGCCGAATGCGCACGTTATCTCGGTGGGCTACCTTGCCCTGACGCCGGAGGAGCGCCCGGTGGAAGCCAATTTCGAGGCGCGCTGGCGCAGCTGGTATCAATACTTTCCGTGGGAAGATCATCGCAGCGGCCGCCCTGCCCTGATCGACGCCGAGATTGCCCCGCGCCTCAAGACCTGGGCGGCGGGCAATGAACAGCGGGCCGAGCGCGCCCGGATCGCTTTTGGTCTCGACGGGGCGCGCTGGATCGAGGAGCGCGTTCTGGAGCGCTATGAGCTGCTCTATGAGGCCGGGCTGGTGGCCGAATGCGCGCGCGATGCCGGGCTGCCGGAAGCGGGCATTCGCCTCGGCGGGGCCATGACATCCGACCACAGACGGATTCTCGCCACCGGGCTTTCCCGGCTGCGCAGCAAGATCAAATATCGCCCAGTGGTGTTCGAGCTGATGCCCGACCGCTTTACGCTCACCGAATTGCAGCGCGCCGTCGAGGGTATCCTCGGCCTTGTGCTGCACACGCAGAATTTCCGCCGCGCCCTGGAAAAGACGCAGCTGGTGACCGGCACCGGCCAGATGGAGCCCTCGACAGGCGGACGCCCTGCCGAGCTTTTCACCTACCGGCGCCACCCGTCGGGAGGCTTTGCGGCGCCGGGGCTGGCAACGCCGCGAAAGTCTCCTGACTGAGTTTTGGCGGGAAAGTGCTTTCCTGATGGTGGAGAGTTTAACCGACGGGGTGTTCGGCCGGATTGGGCGGAGCGGGCGGGCCCGGCGCAGCGGGGCTTTTCAGGCATCGCGGCGCTGGATAGCCGGGCGCGTTTCCCCAGATACATCCGTGACAAACCTGGACAAAACCAGACAAACCGGGACACTTTCGGTCAGATCTCGCCACTTTGCGCCCATCAGGCGGACAGGCGGGGACAGTTTCGGACATGGCAGGCCCTCACCCTCCCACGCCCTCGGCGTGGGCCCCTCCTCTCCCGTTTTACGGGAGAGGAGTAAGAGGGGTTACTCTACCGGACCGAGGCCCTGGGGTTCGCCCACGACGAAGAAGCTGTAGCGTTCCGGCGCCAGATATTCTGCGGCAACGCGGTTTACGTCTTCGAGGGTGACCGCTTCGATCAGGGCGTTGCGGCGGTCGAAATAGTCGATGCCGAGATCGTCCTGGCGGATCGACATGATGTTGCCCGCGATCTTGGCATTGGAATCAAAGCCGAGCGGATAGGAGCCGATCAGATAGGCCTTGGCGTCGGAGAGTTCTGCCTGCGTGACGCCGCCTTCGATGAATTTCTGCATCTCGTCGCGGATGCCGTCGATGAATTCGCCGGCGCTTTCGTTCTTGGTCTGGCCACTGCCCGACCAGATGGTGAAGGCCGGGTTGGGATCGATGCTGGAGCTGACGCCATAGGTGAGGCCCTTCTCGACCCGCAGCGTCTTGAGGAGGCGGCTTTCAAAGCCACCGCCACCGAAGGTGTAGTTCAGGACGAAAGCGGGGAAGAAGTCGGCGTTTGTGCGGTCCATCGCCGGGCCGATGAAGCGCACCAGGCTCTGGGGCTGGGGCAGCTGGACAACGACGGGCTCTGTGGCGGCCACTTCCGGCAGCTTGATGGGCGTGGCAGCAGAGACATCGCTTGTTTCCGGCAAAGCGGCGACGGCGGCATCGATCAGCGGAGCAAGCTCTTGCGGAGAGATGGCACCGACAGCGGTGACCAGGAGACGGTCCTTCGTCATCAGCACGTTCTTGTGCTGACGGGCGAGTTCCGGCGTCAGGGCGGCGAGGCTTTCTTCGGAGACTTCGCGTGCGAAGGGGTGGCCGGGATAAAGCGCCTGGGACTGGGCGCGCCAGGCGAGATAGCCGGCAGACGTTTCCCGCGTTTTCAGGCTGACTTCCTGCTCGCGCACAAAGCGCGCGAACGGGCCTTCATCAAAACGCGGCGAGGTGAGCGCGCTGGCGACGAGTTCCATTGAAGCAGCGGCATTGTCCGACAGCATGGTAGCCGAGCAGCTGGTCCATTCGCTGCCATTGGAGCAGCCAAAGCTCATGTTCAGATCTTCCATAGCGGTCTGGAAGCCGAGCGAATCGAGATCACCCGCCCCTTCATTCATGCCATAGACGACCGCCTGACCGAGGCCTTCAAAGCCATCAGGATCAGCAATCGAGCCGCCGCGCCAGGCCATCTGTACCGAGACGATCGGGATAGACGGCTCACTCACCAGCCAGACGGAGACCCCGCCGGGCGTGGTGAATTCATGGATATCGACAAAATCGCCGTCATAAAAACTGACGTCCAGCGCGGGGGCCTGGGCGGTAGCGTCCAGCGAGGCAGCAGGCCCGACTGGCGTGGCGCAGGCGGCGAGGAAGACGGCGGCAGCGGCGCCGGAGAAAAGCAGACGTTTGAGCATCAGAAGTCTCCTTCAGCCGGCAGAAGATGGGAAGTGATGTAATTCTTGTCCGCGCCAAAGACCGCGCGCACGGCGGCGAGCGCCTCTTCCGCGCTGACCTGGCGGACCTCATCGGGATAGCTGGCGATCTCTTCCAGCGTGAAGCCCAGGACGAGATTGGCGCCGTAATGATTGGCCATCGAGGATTGGCTGTCTGTCTGATAGATGGCGGACGCGGCGAGCTTGTTGCGCGCGCGCCGGACCTCGGCTTCGGTGAAGCCTTCAGCCAGCACTTTCTCGATCTCGGCCATGACCGCCTCGTCCAGCGCCTCAAGGCTGAGGCCGCTGACCGGCGTGCCATAGATCACGGCAGGGCCTTCATCATGCAGCGTCGTCCAGGCGAAGGTGGCGACATTGATGGCCAGTTTCTGCTGCTCAACGAGGGTCTGGTACAGGCGGCTGGTGGATCCCCCGCCGAGGACTTCCAGGCCAACTTCGAGGGCAAGCGCGGCTTCCCGGTCGCGATTGAAAGACGTGCCCATATAGTAACGGCTCCAGACGGGCTGGCGCACTTTCGGATCGGAATGGGTAATCAGCCTGGTTTCCGTCAGCGGCGCCACGGGCTGCCATTTGCGCGCATCGTGGGCCTGGCCGGTTGGCTGGATCGGGGCGTAATGCACCTGGGCGAGCGCGCGCACGTCTTCTTCGGTAACGTCCCCGGCGACAACGAGGATGGCGTTCTCGGGGCTGTAATACTCCCGGTAGAAGTCCAGCCCGTCCTGTGGGGTGAGCGCGGCAACCTCGTCCATCAGGCCGATGACGGTGATCTCGTAAGGGTGGCCCTTCCAGAATTCGGACAGCACCATTTCCTGGAGCAGCGCGCCGGGATTGTTGTCGATGCGCTGGCGGCGTTCTTCCTTGACGACATCGCGCTCGGAGATGAATGGGCCCTTGGGGTCGTCATTGATGATGAGGTTCACCATCCGCTCGGCCTCAAGCTCCATCATCTTGCCGAGCTGGTCCTTGTGGACCCGCTCGAAATAGGCGGTGTAGTCCCAAGAGGTGAAGGCGTTGAGCTGGCCGCCCGAACGCTGGACGATGGAGGTGAACTCCTCCGGGCCGATATTCTTCGTTTCCTTGAACATCACATGTTCGAAGAGGTGAGCGATGCCGGATTTCCCCGGCGCTTCATCAACGGCGCCAACCTTGTACCAGACCATATGCGTGACGACCGGGGCGCGATGATCGGGCACCACGACGACCTGCATGCCATTGTCGAGCTGGAATGTGCTCGGCGAGTTGGTTGCAGATGCCGGCTCTGCCGACGCGCCGGTAACTGCGAAGGCGAGCAGCCCGACAGCGACGAGTATCCGTTTCATGGGGGATCTCCGATCTGGAGTGGACAGGAATAAGGGGGCCAGTGAGCCCCCCCTTTAAGCGTTCATCAGGTACCGGGCAGCTTGATCCGGCTGCTGCCGCCGGTCTGCTCGATCACCACCGCCTGGTCGCCGGTTGCGTTGTCGCTGGCCGCGGAGGCAACATCATCAGGATTGGACTTGCGCCAGAAGAGAATGCGATCTGCCATCGTGGGCGATTTGCGGATGGCTTTGGTCTCTTCCCAGTCGACCTGGGCCCGGACTGAGGGGTTGACCGCGTTCGCGCCGGCAGCGGAAACGAGGGCACGCTCCGAAGCGCTGGCATTCTGGCCAAGCGCCGTACCAAAGGCTGCCGTTCCGCCGGTTGTGGCCGCTTCGACTTCTGCCGGAATGGTCGTGCCGGGGGCCGGCGGGCGCAGGCTGTAGCTCGGGGGGAGCGACAGCGGCGGCTTGGTGACAACGCGGAACTCATTGGGGGTCGCCGAGCCGGCATTGCCGGTGGAGGAACAGGCTGCTGTCACGCCAAGAGCGAGGCCGGCAGCGAGGAGCGGGAGGGTCTTTTTCATGTGACTTTACGAGATCCGCTTGAACTGGAGTGGGTTAACCTTGTTCCAGGCTTTTAGCCTGTTTCGGGCGCGATAGTAAGAACTGGTCTACAAACAGCAGCAGCGCGCCGATTGTGATGCCGGCGTCGGCCACATTGAAGACCCAGGGGAAATAGCCGAAGGTCAGCTCGTTCACGTCCACAAAGTCGACCACGGCGCCAAAGCGCACCCGGTCAATCAGGTTTCCGATAGCCCCGCCAACGACGAGGGCGAGGGAGAGCTTCAGGAAACGCCCTTCTGCCTTGAGAAGCCAGAAGAAAAAGCCGATGGCGATGGCCGCCATGACCCCGGCCAGTATCCAGCGCATGGCGCCTTCAGCCTGAAAGAGGCCATAGCTCATGCCCCGGTTCCAGACCATCGAGAGGTCAACCGGGCCGGGAACCGCAATTCGCCCGCAAACGCTGCCATCTGACAGGCAGGCGAGCCCGTTCAGGCGCGGCTCGGCCAGGATCATCCATTTCGTCACCTGATCGAACAGGACAACGAGCGGAATCACCGCGAAGGGCCAGGCTGTCTGCGGCGATAGCTTCATGGGGGTGAGATTGCAGAGGCTGGCGGGCGGATCAAGCACTTCTGTGCAGGGGGCGGGGTGTAACGGTGCCCCCCTCTCCCTTGGGAGAGGGGAGTTACTACCTACCCCGCCGCGTTATCGCTCGCCCGCACGGCGAGGGCGTCGCGGGGGGTGATGTCCGGGAAGGCGGGATCGGCCGTGGCGGAGTCGAAATATTTCCAGCTGCGGCGGCATTTGATGCCGACGGCTTTTTCCGGGATGACCCAGATGCCCGGCGCTTCGTCCAGCGTGAAGGCGCCGGCCGGGCCTTCGGAGGCCAGGGTGAGCTCTGCGCCGGAGGTGATGAAGATGTCGGCGGCGTTTTCGCCCTCGAAGGCGTCGATCAGGGCTTTATCGGCGATGATGACTTTCGGGGCCGCTTCGAGCGAGGCGCCGATGCGTTTTTCGCGGCGTTCGACTTCCAGCGCGCCGGTGACGACGCGGCGGACGGCGAAGATTTTTTCCCAGCGGGACGCGAGGGATTTGTCGAGCCAGCCTTCGGGGGTTTTAGGGAATTGCAGGAGGTGGACCGACGGCGCCTTGTGGGCGAGCGGGCTGGCGAGGAAGGCTTCTTCGGTGGTGAAGGGCATGACCGGGGCGAGCCAGGTGAGCAGGCGCTCCATTACCTCGGCCATCACCGTACGCACGGCGCGGCGGCGATTTCCGTATACGGCGGTGTCTGCGTCCCAGTGATCTGCCGTGGCGGCGGATGGGTCGCAATAGAGCGAGTCTTTGCGGACATCGAAATAGACCGCGGAGAGTTCAACGTTCACGAAGTTGACGATCTGCGTCATCGCGCGTTTGAAGTCGAAATTCGCATAGGCGGCGCGCACCTGCCCGTCGAGTTCGGCGAGGCGGTGGAGCATGAAGCGCTCCAGGCTCGGCATCTCGCGGGTCGGGAGAGCTTCTTCCTCCGTATACCCATCGAGGGCGCCGAGGAGATAGCGCAGCGTGTTGCGCAGTTTGCGGTAGGTTTCGACGGTGCCCTTGATGATCTCGTCGGAGATGCGGGTGTCGTCCCAATAGTCGGCAGAAGCCGTCCAGATACGGAGGATTTCGATGCCGTGCTGTTTCTGGAAGTCGTCGGGCTCAATCGTGTTGCCGATGGATTTCGACATCTTCTTGCCGTCGGCGTCGACGACCATGCCGTGGGTGACGACCTTTTTATAGGGCGCCATGCCGCGTGTGGCGCAGCTTTCCAGGAGGGAGGACTGGAACCAGCCGCGATGCTGGTCGGAGCCTTCCATGTAAACGTCGGCCTGCCCCGTGGCATTGTCGATGATGCCGCGTTTTCGCAGGGCGAAGGCGTGGGTGGTGCCTGAATCGAACCACACGTCGAGCACGTCCGTCACCTTCTCCCAGCCTTCGGGGGAAACGCCGGTGCCTTGGAAGAAGGTTTCGAGCGGGGTGGCGAACCATCCGTCTACGCCGGTTTTTTCGATGGCGGCCTTGATGTTGGCGTTGAGTTTTTCGGCTTCGTCCTTGGTGAGGGCGGCGGTGTGGGGCTGGCCTTCCTTGTTGACGAAGAGGGTGATGGGTACGCCCCAGTTGCGCTGGCGCGAGATCAGCCAGTCGGGGCGGCTCTCGACCATGGCGGAGAGGCGGTTGCGCCCCGTTGCGGGGAAGAATTCGGTCTCGGCGATGGCCTTGACGGCGAGTTCGCGCAGGGTCTGGCCATTGTGGACGGGCTTGTCCATCGCGATGAACCATTGCGGCGTGGCGCGGCGGATGACCGGAGCTTTGGAGCGCCAGGAATGGGCGTCGCGGATGGTGGTGATGCCGCGCGCGAGGAGGTTTCCGCTCTCGGCCAGGAGGCGGATGACTTCGTTATTCGCCTTGCCCGCCTCGCCGCGCTTCTTGCCGGAGGTGACGATGATTTCGAGACCCGCGAGCGGGGCGGGAACTTCGTCCGTATACTTGCCATCGGCGTCGACGATCTGGCGGATTTCCTGCGTCGTATGACCGGTGGCGACCCAGACGTCGAAATCGTCCTCGCCATGGGCGGGGGCGGTGTGAACAAAGCCGGTGCCGGCGTCGTCGGTGACGTGGGAGCCCGCGAGGAGCGGGATCGGATGCTGGAAGAATGGATCAAGTTGATACAGTGGATGATGGCACTTGAGTGTTTTCAACTCATCCGCTGACACGAAGTCTAACCGCGTAACTTTCTTAATTTTAGCCGCTTCCAATACGCTTTCCAACAAAGTGTGAGCGATAATGAATCGCTCACCTACTTGAGCATAAGGCTTGAAGCCAATTTCTTCCTCACTCGCAACTTCATCAACCTCGTACAATGCGTACTGTAGCAACAAGGAGCCACCGCCACCCATGAACGAAATGGCTTGGTTGGCTGGAATTGTCCAAGGTGTGGTCGTCCAAATAACAACCGAAGCGCCTGCTAGCTTGCGTCGAGTTTGAACCCATTGTGGCGTCGGAGTTGCAGGTGAGTCACGTCCGACAAATGGAGGCGCCCATTTGTCTTCTGCCACCGGAAACTTTACCCAAACCACGGGCACTTTCCTGTTGTGATACTCCACTTCCGCCTCGGCCAGCGCCGTGCGTTCGACCGGGCTCCACATGATCGGCTTGGCGCCGCGGACGAGGCCGCCTTTCATCGCCATGTCGAGGAATTCCGAAACGATCATCGCCTCGCTCTCGAAGGCCATGGTGAGGTAGGGGTCGTTCCATTCGCCTTCGATGCCGAGGCTGCGGAATTCGTCCTTCTGCACGCCGACCCAATGCTCGGCATAGGCGCGGCAGGCGGCGCGGAATTCTTCGGGCGGCACACTGTCCTTCGGGCGGTTCTTGCTCCGGAACTCCTCTTCCACCTTCCATTCGATGGGCAGGCCGTGACAGTCCCAGCCCGGCAGGTAGGAGGCGTCAAAGCCCTGCATCTGGTGGGAGCGGACGATGATGTCCTTGATGATCTTGTTGAGCGCGGTGCCGAGGTGAATGTGGCCGTTGGCGTAGGGCGGGCCGTCATGCAGGATGAAAGGCTCGGCGCTGCGGGACTTTGCGTCGACGCGCAGTTTTTCGTAGAGGCCGAGGGCGTCCCAGCGCTTGATCCATTCAGGCTCTGCCTTGGGCAGGCCCGCGCGCATCGGGAACTCGGTTTTGGGCAGGAACAGCGTGTCGCGGTAGTCGCGGTCTGCGGTCGTATCGGTCATGGGATCTGTCGTTCAACAAATGGGGCTGCCAGAGGCGGCGGGGGTTGGAAACGGGGGCAAACGAACTTTACCCGGCCACCGCTGAAGAAAAGGCTTCAGCCGGCGGCCGGGCCGCTAATTCGTATGGTTTTGCCAGCCCGTGCCTGTTCCATAACCGGGGCGGTTAGCATGACTGGCCGGGCGCTGTCACCCCTGCGGGCGCGGGCCTACCAGTCGCCGTAATAGTAATCTTCTTCGTCGTCATAATCATCCACCTGCCAGATATAGTTGGCCGCTTTGGGGGCGATGGCGAGTACGTTGAGGAGATTGTCCTTGATGTTGCCCACCGTGGCGCCCCGGTCGAGGATGACATAGCGGGTGATGCCCACCGTTGGCGTTTTGCCATCGGTTCCGCCCGAAGAGTACCAGGCAGCTGTGGCGGCCCACATCAGGTTGACCTCGTTGATCCGCTCGAGGGTTTCTTCGCCATCGGCGTCATAGCGCACCTGCATGCTGATCCCGAGGCAGCCATCGGCATATTCGGTATCGCAGGCCGCGCCCACGAGGTTGAAGATCAGGCCGTCGGCTGTTCGGGCGCGGACGGAGTAGGCGCCGTCATCGCCGGTGCTGAGGATCGTGTAGCCTTCTTCGGTCACGATGGCGCGCAGATCGGCGAGCGTCGCGGATGTGAGAAGGCGGCTGTCATCGGCATGGGCGCAGAGCGCTGCGACTGACAGTAAGGCAAATGTGGTCAATGTCCTGCGCACGTTGTGTCCTCCCACCAGAGCGTCCGAAGGGAAGTGTCGCGCCATTTGAGGGCGCTGTGAAGGGCGGCGGCGGGGCGAAATTACGGAATATTTATGGAGGGGCCCGGGGTTGCTACCCCAGCGCGCAGGCCAGGCTCAGCCGCGCGCCGCGAGGATGTCTTTCGCCTTGGCCGCGTCCTTGTGCATCTGCTCGATCATGGCGTCCAGCGAGGGGAACTTGTGCTCCGGGCGCAGGTAGGCGACGAGTTGCACTTCAAGGCGCTTTCCGTAGATGTCGCCGGAAAAATCGAAGATATGGCTTTCCAGCAGCGGGTCGCGCAGGCCGGT
>JBKBIZ010000061.1:0-4308 GCA_046293975.1 Hyphomonas sp.
CTGGAGCGGGCGAAGAGATTCGAACTCTCGACCCCAACCTTGGCAAGGTTGTGCTCTACCACTGAGCTACGCCCGCATCCGACTTGGTATGTCCGCCTTCTCAGCGGAGCGGACGGAATATGCGGGAAGCGGGCCCTTTGCAAGAGCCAAATGAGGCCCTGCCTGCACAAATTGTGAGTTATCCTCGAAGGACCGCGCGGATCTGGTCGGGGCGAACCTCGCGCCCCTCCGCGTCCACGAAAGCGGCGCGGATGGCGCCCTTCGAGCCGGCCTTGGTGAAGCTGATCGGCGCAGGCTCCCCCTGGCCGAGCCACACGTCGCCCCACTGGGTCAGTCCGATCAGGATCGGGCGCAGCGAGATGCCCATCGCCGAGAGCACATATTCCGGCCGCGCGCGCTTCCCGGGCACCTTATAGGTGCGCTTGGTCAGCAGCCCGGCATCCACCAGGATCTTCAGCCGGCCTGATAGCACCGTGCGCGGGCATTTCAGTTCCGACTGGAAATCATCAAACCGGCGCACGCCATAAAGCGCCGCGCGCAGAATCAGCATTGTCCAGCGATCCCCGATCAGCTCGATGGCGCGGGCCAGGTTGCAGTTTTCCGGCGGAATGGGAGAACGGCGGGCAAGAGGTATCTGACTCATGGTGGTAAACCTGTAAGGGTTCGCTTTCTAAATCCAGAGGGGGCGGCACACCTTTTCACGAAATGGTCAGACCTTTGTCATCGGCTCGTCCGCATTTACCCCGATAGCCCGTGACGTGATTCTCAGGAGTATGCCTATGCGTCTCAGCTTAGTTTTGACGGGGATGGTTGCCGCCGGTCTGATGGCGGCCTGCGCGGCGCCTCAGGAGGTCGCGGCCGGGCCGCCGCCGGTCCTCGAAACTGTCCCCAAAAGTCCTGAACTGTCCCAGATTGTCCCGGATGTGTCCTCCGGTGACGGGCTTTGGCGCGTTTCTGACCATGCCAGGTCACTGATTGCCGCCTCCTGCCCGGCCGGAACCAGGCGTCAGGAACCCCTGCCCATCGACCTTTCGGTGACGCCGGTCTCCCTCGGCGAGGCCGATCAGATCGCCCGGCGCATCCCCGAAACCGTAACGCTTTCAGGTGCTTGGGAGCTTTCATCCCCCAATTCCAACTTCGGCGGCCTGTCCGGCCTCGCCATCCTGCCTCCATCTGAAGGCGGCGGCCTCCTGACAGTCTCCGACGCCGGCGCCTTCATCTGGATCGGCCTCCAGAATGGCGCGCCGTCATCGGCAAAAATCTCATATATGCAAGGTACTGACGGCTCACAGCTCACCGGCAAGGCCGAGGGCGACGCCGAAGGCCTCGTCTGGTCAGAGGGGCTCGCCCTCGTCAGCTTCGAGCGGGCGTTCCGGATCGAAGCCTTCGCGCTGGAGGCCTGCGGATCGGCCGCGCGCGCCGCCCACGTCGCCAACCTCCCGGACAAATTCAATAACCGGAATATCGATCAGAATCAGGGCCCTGAAGCGCTGTTTCTCGAATCTGACGGCGCCCTCGGCTTTGGCTATGAGGGTATGCTCGGCACCTCGCCGCTCGGCCGCGTTTTCGCCGATGGCACCGCCGGCTGGGCCGGTGAAAATGCCCCCGCCCCGGCCCTCCACGGTCTCGTGGCGCGTGAGATCGTTGCCCTGGCCGATGGCTCCAGCCGCACACTCGAGATGTTCCGCGCCTGGGATCCCCTCCAGGGCAACCGCATCCGCCTGACTTGGGGGACAAGCGAAACAGAATCGCTCACCCTCAGCCGGCCTCTCCTTGTGGATAACTTCGAAGGCCTCGCCGCAGAGCCCCTGCAAAATGGGGCGATCCGGGTGTGGATCGTGTCGGACGACAACTTCTCCGGCAGTCAGCGAACCCTGCTCTATGCGTTCGATCTTACAATCTCACAGGACTGAGCGGTGTATGCCGCTTCCCAAAGGCATAGCGAACCACTAGATTTAAACGGCACAAGGGCTGCTGCGCCCGCATGGGACTGATCTCCAGTGACCTTACTTACCGTCAGGGGGCTGGCATTCTGGCTGGGGCCGTGGCCCTGGCTCATCTGGCACCCACCTAGTCTCTAGGTCGACGGGAGTGAAATGTGCCCGGCGGCGACGTGGTTCTTGTGCACCTACCGCCTTTCTGCCGTGCCCATCGAGGACTAGGAAGGCCTTCATGACGATCAACGCTGACAAGACCGCCCTGCGCCACCGGATGCGGACCATCCGCGCCGAAGCCGCCGCACGCGATCCTGACGCGGCCGAACGTCTCGCAGGCATCTTCCCGATGAAGCTTCTGGAGCGCTATGGCCCGGTGGTGTCCGGCTATGTCGCTATCAATGAAGAACTTGATCCCTTCCCGCTGATGGAGCGCCTCGCCCGCGCCGGGGCCGAGCTCTGCCTGCCGCGCATGGAAGAAACCGGCATCAGCTGGCGGCTCTGGTCACCGGGCGAGCCGCTGGACCGGCGCCCCTTTGGCCTGTCAGAGCCGCCCGCCGACGCGCCGGAAGTGACCCCCACCCTCGTTCTGACACCCCTCCTGGCCTATGACACGATGGGCAACCGGCTCGGATATGGCCGGGGCCATTACGACGCCGCGCTGGAAAAGCTCCGCGCCAAGGGCCGCGCGTTTGCCTGCGCGGTGGCCTATGCTGCCCAGCAGATCGACACGGTGCCCTGCGAAGCCCACGACCAGCCGCTTGACTGGGCGATCACACCCATTGGCTCTGTTCCCCTGTTCATGATGCGGAATCGCAGCTCTCTGGCCGCCCCCGCAGCCGATGGCGAGACGCCGGACTGACCCCTCAGGGTTTTACTTAACAAATAGTTGGCGCATAACTTGCTCTTCACGAAGTCTTAACCTTCGGAGGAAGTCATGGCCCATATTGGCAAAACTCAGTCTGCTATCTGGACCAAGGTTTCCGGAAACATAGACCTGCTCGTGGTCTGCTGTGTGGCTGTGGTGACGGCGACGGGGCTTGCTGCCCTCTCCCCTCGCCCAGAGGCCTTTGAAAAAGCTGAAATAATTGCGAAAACCCCCGCCACCGGGCCTTCCGAAACGGCGCCTGCCCGGAACCGGATGGCTCAGTTGCAGCCGGAATTCTATCCTTGGAAAGGCCCGGAAACCTACACGCCTGTCTTGCCGTCGCCCAAGCCGCCAGCCGTCACAAACCGCCAGCACGACGCCTTCCTCACCCGGATGCGCGGCCAAACTCTGTTCCGCCCGTCCACCCATGACAACATCGTCACCCATTATGGCGGGAACTGGCGGGAAGAGAACGTTACCGAGACCCCCAGCGGTACCCTGCTCTCGATCCTGCGCGTGAAAGGCGATAGCCAGCCCTACACCATCGCCGAAATGCAGACCCCCGAGAAGTATGGCTATGGCCGGTACGAAGTCATCATGCGCCCAGCCCGCGGTTCGGGCACGGTGTCAGCTTTCTTTACCTTTACCGGCTCTCCTTTCGGCGATCCGCACGACGAGATCGACATCGAATTCCTGGGCCAGGATACAACCAAGGTCCATTTCAACTATTTCCGAAACGGCAAACGCGGCGCATTCGAAGGCTTCGATCTGCCTTTCGATGCCGCCGAAGCAGACCGCCTCTATGCATTTGAATGGACGCCAGAGCGCATCACCTGGTTCATTGAGGGACAGCCCATCTATATGACCCCAACGGGCGACACAGGCATACCTGCTGCGCGCGGCAAGATCATGATGAGCGCCTGGGTCGGCAAACCGTATATGGAAGGATGGACCGGCTCACCGAATTTCGGCCAGGCTACCGGAGCCCATTACAGCTGCGTGTCATTCGTGCCGATGGGCGGAACGGGCCCGAGCTGCGGCGAAAACTACACGCCGCCGGTCGTCCTCAGCCCTTGATATCATTCATAACTTGCTCGCGTGCGACGGGCAGGAGGCGTGCCATTTCCTCACGGATCTGAACGTCCGTACGGGTCAGGCCAGCTTTCTCAAGATCCCCGCGCACTTTGCGCACGACATCATCGTCACCAGCCTCTTCGAGGTCTGCAATCACGACAGATTTCGCATAGACGTCTGCGTCCGCGTCTTTCAGGCCCAGAAGTTCAGCCGCCCAGAGCCCCAGAAGCTTGTTACGGCGCGCGTTAATCTTGAACTGGGTTTCCTGATCAAGGGCGTAGCGGGCTTCCTCTGCGCGTTCGCGATCATCGAATGAGCTCATGAAGGTGGCCTTTCGCTTCTGCCTGTCTCTGTCGGCGCTGATATAGGGTGGATCAGCAGGTGTTCGCAATAATTGTTTCTGTCGCAGGTTTGGCGTAACAGTCCGCGCTT
>JBKBIZ010000061.1:4317-18613 GCA_046293975.1 Hyphomonas sp.
CGGCGCTGATATAGGGTGGATCAGCAGGTGTTCGCAATAATTGTTTCTGTCGCAGGTTTGGCGTAACAGTCCGCGCTTCAGGGGAGCGGGGCGGATGATTCCCGTTGGCAACGCACTTCCCTTTGACCGCGCAGGAAAGGCCGGACGAGATGAACAAGCGTCGCGTCATCTACGAAGGAAAAGCGAAAATCCTCTATGAGGGACCAGAACCTGGTACGCTGATCCAGTATTTCAAGGACGACACCACCGCGTTCGATGCGACCAAGAAGGCCGTGCTCGATGGTAAAGGGGTTCTGAACAACCGCATCAGCGAGTTCATCATGACCCATCTGACGTCGGTCGGCATTCCGAACCACTTCATCCGCCGCCTCAACATGCGCGAGCAGCTGGTCCGTAAGGTCGACATCATCCCGCTGGAAGTGGTCGTGCGCAACATCGCCGCGGGATCGCTGTCCAAACGCCTTGGTATTCCCGAAGGCCAGGCCCTGCCGCGCCCGCTGGTGGAGTTCTACTTCAAGAACGACGCGCTGCATGACCCGATGGTCTCTGAAGAACACATCGCCGCCTTCGGCTGGGCCACCGCCCAGGAGTATGACGACATCATCGCCCTCGCCCTGCGCGTGAACGATTTCATGTCCGGTCTTTTTGCCGGCGCCGGCATCCGCCTGGTCGATTTCAAGATCGAATTCGGCCGCTGGTTCGAGAATGATCACGACATGCCGCGCATTCTGCTGGCCGACGAGATCAGCCCCGACAGCTGCCGCCTCTGGGACGCCAAGACCGGCGAAAAGATGGACAAGGACCGCTTCCGCCGCGACATGGGCGGGGTGACCGAAGCCTATGCCGAAGTTGCGCGCCGTCTCGGCATCATCCGGGAATCAGGCGAAGAGACCGACAACGTCATCCACTTCACCGGGGGCAGCAAATAATGAAAGCGGTTGTTCACGTATCCCTTAAATCCGGCGTGCTGGACCCTCAGGGCAAGGCCGTTGCCGATACGCTGGCCCGGATGGGCTATAGCGAGGTTGGCAGCGCCCGCGTCGGCAAGGTGATTGAGCTTGATCTGACGGGCTCGCCCGACAAATCTGCCGCCGAAGCGCGCGTCAAGGAAATGTGCGAGAAGCTGCTGGCGAACACCGTCATCGAAAGCTACCGCATCGAGCTTGTCTGAGGCCTTCTCCTCAGAAATAGTGCCAGGGGCCCTGCGGGGCCCCTTTTTATTGGGAGTAGCGTAAATGCCCGAAGCACCATTCACCGCAAAAATAGTGAGCGATTAATCACTTGCTTATTTGTTTTTGCCATGTTAAACGCTTCCCAAGTTGACGAGGAGCTTTCTGCCACATGCCCAGCAAACCTACCGCCACCAAAAAGGGCACCTCCAAATCGGCAAAGAGCGGCAAGCCCGGTGACAAGCCCACAGTCACGAAGGCTGAAGAAAACGGCCGCCGTCCCCGTGTGCGGGATGCCCGCCCGAAGATCGAACGCGCTGCGCTGGAATTGTTTGTAAATGTCGGTGTGGACGCGGCAACCACGCGTGAGATCGCTGAAAGCGCCCAGGTTTCCGAGGGCGCTCTTTATCGCCATTACAAAGGCAAGGACGAACTTGCCCTCGCACTCTTCCTTGAGACACATAACCGCCTCTCCGCAATGCTCACAGAAGCGCTCGGCGGCCCTGGAAATCTTGACGAGAAAGTGCATGCGGCCGTTGCCGCATACTGCTCCCTGGCGGACGAGGACTTCCTCCTTTTCTCCTTTCATCTCGTCTCACTCAACAAATACCTGCCCTATGACAGGCGCCGCGAAGACGATCCGGTTTCCATCACGGAACGGATTATATCCGGCCTGATCGATGCCGGTGCGATTCCCAAAGGCGATCCCGCCCTGAAAGCGGCAATGGCACTCGGCGTCGTCATGCAAGCCGGCCAGAACAAGATCTATAACCGCCTGCCCGGTCCGCTGGCGCGTCACGCCCCGGCGCTTGCGCGCGCAGTTCTCGCTGTTCTCAAATCCACCTGATCGTTCCCTCTACGGAGCATACCCTCATGCGCGGCACTCTCTTCCAGATGGCCTACTGGGCCCTCTCGATCTTCTATGTCCTCGTTTCGCTGCCCTTTCTGGCATGGCCGGGCCACAGCCCCGTGCGCGCGATCATCCGCAGCTATACCCGCGCGATGAACTTTGCGCTGCGCCACATTGCCGGTATCCGCAAGGAAGTGCGCGGGCGGGAGCGCCTGCCTGAGGGCGCTTTCGTCATTGGCGCCAAACATCAGAGCTGGGGGGATGGCTTCCTGATCTATCCTGAAGTCAAGGATCTCGCCTTTGTCACCGGTGATCATCTTGAGCGCTTCCCGCTGGTCGGCGGCATCCTCAAGAAGCTTGGCGCCATTGTCATCGATACGTGCGGCGGGGGCGAGAAGAAGGCCTCTTCGCTCGCCAACGGCATGAACAAGGCAAAGGCAGATGGCCGCCGTGTACTGATCTATCCGGAGGGGCATCTTGCGCCGGTGGGCTATCACTTCCGCTACAAGGCCGGTGTCTGGCACATGGCCGAAGCGATGGGCGTGCCGGTCGTGCCGGTCGCCACCAATATTGGCGTCTTCTGGCAACAGCAAGAAGCCCCGCGCCGCCCGGGCACCGCCGTCATCGAATTCCTGGACCCGATCCCGCCAGGCCTGCCCAAGGCCGAATTTCTCGCCCGGCTCACAGAGGCAGTGGAAACGCGCACCGCAGAGCTGGTCGCCGAAGCCAAAGGTACGCCAATTACCCGCGCAACCCTTATCCCAGAGCCACCAAACGGCTTTGAAGCGGCGCCAACTGCCGATGATCTCGCCGCCCACAAGAAGGCTTGAGTCGCGCGCCAGAGCACCTATCTGAGCGGCACAGGTAATGGAGGACGGCCTCCCCCATTCAGGGAACGCTTCGGGACGGCCCGTATAGCGGAGCGTCCCATGCCTTGGGTCTTTCTTATTGTCGCCGGCCTTCTCGAAATCGTCTGGGCGACCTCGATGAAACAGTCCGCCGGGTTTACCCGCCTCGGACCCAGCCTCATCACTCTGGCCGCCATGCCTGCGAGCTTCTTTCTCCTGGCAATGGCTATGCGCAGCCTGCCGCTTGGCACCGCCTACATGGTCTGGACAGGCATTGGAGCTGTTGGGGCCTTCATTGTTGGCCTCCTCTGGTTGGGTGAAGCCGTCACCCCAATGCGTCTGATCGCCGCCAGCCTGATAGCCGCCGGCATTATTCTCATGAAAATTTCAGCCGCATGAATTTAACGCAATTCAACAAACTTTTATCTTTACTCGATGATGGGTTATTGATATTCAATATCACACTAACTTGATCCTCAAGACACTACAGGGGCCTACCAATGCAACATTCTCTCAAAACCGTCGTGGCCGTTACCAGCTTTTTGATGGCTGGCACCGCTCACGCCATGCCAGCGTCCGTCTCTGGCTGGATGGCCTGGGAAGGCCAGAACGAAGCTGCTCCGCGCGTGATCTACACAGATGCGTCAGACCAGGCCGGCAGCATGCTCGCCTGTAGTGAAAAAGGGGAGATGTTCGCGATGCTGACGCTTGAGCCGTCTTCGATACCCCAGATCATGAAGCGCAACGCGCCATATGCTCGCGGCAGCGACTCCACCGTGACCGTCGGCGAAGGTGAACCCACCACCGCAAGGTTCCGCTATACTCCAGCACGCAAAACCATCGAGAGCGCTGACCACTCTGTTGCGGCGAAAGTCTTCAACTCGGCGGTCAAGGGTGAAACCCTCACGATCAAGACCCAGCGCGAGGGCACAATAGAGACAACCCTTCCCGCGCCCGACGCAGCCTTCAAGGCGTTTGCCAAGACTTGCAATGGCTTGCGCAAAGCCGCTGCCGAGTAAAAACAGCAACCGCGATGTTGCCAGACATCGTAGGTTGACACTACCTTAAATTGCGTATTCCTCTGTTGGAAACAGGGGGATACGCAATGACGGCTTTGGTCAGAAATCTGGTTCTCTGTGCTGCCCTAGCAGCCACCTCGGGGGCCCTGGGCGCCGCCGCTGAAGCCCGGCCCGGCACCGATCCCCAATCTGACGGACTGAGGTGGGAGCAAAAGCCAGACACTTTCACCACCGTTGACGGCAGCGATGCAGGGGCGGCTACCGATTTCTATGGCTTCTCAAGGATCATGGAGGCGGCGGGCACAACTGGCCCGATCGTCATTTTCATCTGCCACGTTAATTCGAATGGCTATGAATCCCTCAATGCAGGCATTCAGCTCGATCCGAACAGTACCTATGGAGAAAAGCCCGAGCGCACACCGCGCATTCTGACACTGACTGGCGTACTGACAATTGACGGGAAAACGCAAAGCGAGCGGTTCCGCTATCACCCTGCATCCAGCAAGATTGTTCCCTTTGACAGAAAGGTTGCGCGCCGGCTGTACAATGCCGCCATCACCAACTCGGATGTTTCCATAAAGGTGCAGGGCAAGACCTATGAGCTTGAAATCCCGGCGAAGAACAATGTCTTTACGTCCTTTTCCAAGACGTGCCCGGTTACCAATGGTGGAAAGTTCGATTATTCGATCTTCGAAGACGCCCTGACGCCTTCCTGACCGCAGCCTATTCCGCGACGGCCGGCACGATCGTCACGCTCTCGCCGCAGCCGCAGGCATCGGTCTGGTTGGGGTTCCGGAACACGAATTTCTCGTGCAGCAGCGTGGTTTCGTAATCGACTTCGCTGCCCAGCAGGAACAGCACGGCCTTGGCGTCGATCAGGATCGTGACGCCATTGTCCTCCACCACCTCGTCGAGGGGCGCAGGGGCAGCGGCGTAATCCATGACATATTCCATGCCCGCGCAGCCGCCATTGGTGACGCCGACGCGCAGATAGCCCATGCCGCGCTCGGCCATGATGTCCTTGACGCGCTCGGCAGCAGCGTCAGACAGGCGAACGGGTTTGGGACGAGGTCTGCGGGCCATGGTCTGTAGATAGGGGCGCGGGGCCCCTCCTTCAATCAAAGCATATTCAGCGCGAGGCGGGCTTCATCTGACATCCGCGAGGGATCCCAGGGCGGATCGAAGGTCAGGCTCACCTCAACGCCGGCGATGCCCTCCACGCTCTTCGCCGCGTTCTCCACCCAGCCGGGCATCTCGCCTGCCACAGGGCAGCCTGGCGCCGTCAGCGTCATCTCGATGTCCACCTTGCGGTCGTCATCAATATCGACCTTATAAATCAGGCCGAGTTCATAGATATCGACCGGAATTTCCGGGTCATAGACGGTCTTGAAGGCCGCGATCAACGCGTCGGTCAGGCGGTCCAGCTCATCCTGCGGAATCGAAGAGGCTGCGTCCGGATCGCGGACACCGAGCAGGTCTTGAGAGGTCATATCATCGGCCATATACGTACTTATACCAGCATTTTGCGCGCCTTGGCGAGCGCCTCCGCCAGCGCGTCGACCTCAGCCTCGGTATTATATAGGGCGAAGCTTGCCCGCGCCGTAGCCGTTACGCCTAAATGCTGCATTAAGGGCTGCGCACAATGGTGGCCCGCGCGGATGGCAACCCCGTAGCGATCGACGATCTGGGCGATGTCGTGCGGGTGAGCGCCTTCCAGGCTGAAGGCCAGCACGGCGCCTTTTCCGGGCGCTTCGCCATGAATGCGGATGCCGTTGACGCTACGTAGAGCCGAAGCGGCGCGTTCATAAAGCGCGTGTTCATGGGCAGCGATCTCCGCCTTGTCGAACTCAGCGAGCCAGCGCAGGGCAGCGCCAAAGCCGATGGCCTCGAGAATCGGCGGCGTGCCCGCTTCGAATTTGTGAGGCGCCGAGTTGTAGGTGATCCGGTCCATCTCGACGACTTCGATCATCTCGCCGCCGCCCTGATAGGGCCGGGCGCGGTCGAGCGCCTGCGCCGTGCCGTAAAGCGCGCCGATGCCGGTCGGGCCATAGATCTTGTGGCCGGTGATCACATACCAATCACACCCAATGGCCTGGACATCGACTGGCAGGTGTACCGCCGCCTGGCTGCCATCGATGAGGATTTCCGCGCCGGCGGCTTGGGCAAGTTTTGTGATCGCGGCCACATCCACCACCGTGCCGAGCACATTGCTCATATGGGTGATGGCGACCATCTTTGTCCTGGGCCCGATGGCAGCAGCCATCGCGTCCATGTCGAGCGATCCGTCTTCGGTCAGCCCGACCCAGCGCAGCACGGCGCCGTGACGCTCACGCAGGAAATGCCAGGGGACGATATTGGAGTGATGTTCCATGATGGAGAGCACGATCTCATCGCCCGGCTGGATGCGCGCAGCCAGCGCCGAGGCGACAAGGTTTATCCCCTCGGTCGAGCCTTTGGTGAAGATCACATTATCCGTGGACGGCGCATTGAGGAAATCACGCACCGTTTCGCGCGCCGCCTCGAAGGCTTCGGTCGTTTCATTGGCGAGCGTATGCAGGCCGCGATGGACGTTGGCATAGGCAGTGCGCATCTGGCCGGCGAGCGCGTCGATGACGGCGTTCGGTTTCTGCGCGCTGGCGGCGTTGTCGAGGTAAACCAGCGGATGGCTGTTTACCTCGCGCGCGAGGATCGGGAATTCGGCGCGGATGGCGGCGACATCAAATTTGCGTGTCATGAGACCCTCCACTCGCGGCCAGAAAAGCCCCCCGCCCTCCGTGGGGTGGGGGGGGTTGGGGGTGAGGGTGGCGACGGCTCGGACTCCTGAGAGGGCAAGGCTTGGGACCGCCCCCTCACCCCTGCCCCCCTCCCCCAAGGGAGAGGGGTTCAAGGTTTCGTATTGCCTGATCATATCGCCAGCCATTCGCTTGCCTGCGCCCGCAACGCATCCGCATGCACGCCCGCTTCTTCCAGCGCCTGCGCGATGAACGCCTCCGTCAGCAGCGCGCGTGCCTGAACCAGAGGTATGCCGCGCTGGCGCAGATAGAAGAGCTGCGCCGCATCTAGTTCACCGGACGTATTTCCGTGGGCACACTGAACATCGTCTGCGAGGATCTCGAGCTCAGGCTTGGCGAACACTTCGGCGCCGTTTTCCAGCAGCAGCGCATTGTGCTGCATCGAGGCGTCCGTCTGCTGACCAGCATTGCGCGGCACATGGAACTTGCCCTGGAATACGCCGCGCCCACCGTCCAGCACCGCGCCTTTGGTCACCTGCCGCGTCACGCAGGCCCGCGCGCCATGGCGCACATGGCTGGTGAAATCGACATGGTAGCCATCGCCCGCCAGATACGCCGCGTTCAGCGTCGCGTGAGAGCCTGTTTCCTGATGGACAAACCGTGTCTCGATCCGGGAAACCTTGGCGCCGAAAGCCAGAACCGTCTGCTTTGTCTGCGCGTCTGCATCCTGATGGATCAGGGCCGTGATCGCCTGCGCCTCGCCCTTGCCGCCGCGCTGGTAGATGACGCGGTTGAGGCGTGCGCCCTGCAGCACGGTGAATTCAATCAGCGCCGTCGAGAAGGCGGCGCCGCCCAGATGGCTTTCCGACACCTGCAGCTCCGCGCCCGGACGGATCAGGAACACAACCCGCGCGGCATTGATCGCGCCGGGGCCGGAAAATACCATATGCAACCGCACCGGGGTCTCGCCGGTCACTTCGGCGAGTAGGGTAGCGGGGGAATTTTTTGCGCCAGACAGCGCGGCCGCGAGCGCGCCAAGCGGGGCATCTTCCGCCCCGCTCATTGCCTGAACTTCATCCTTCGCCAGCAGACGCAGACCGGCAGGGAGGGCAGCAGGCGCCACATAACCCTGCGGCGTGAATCTGAGCGTGGCAGCATCATCCGACGCCAGAGGATCTGCCGCCGGCGGCGTTGCCGAAGCGTCCAGCGCGCCCACAGCCGCCTTGAAGTCTGACCAGCGCCATTCTTCGTTGCGCCGATGGGGCAGGCCTGTCAGCGCAAAGGCTTCAAACAGGCGTTCGCGGCGCGGGTCTGCCTTCAAGGCAGCGTAGCGCGCGACCAGTTCGAGTTCCGCGACCGTTGGATTACGGATCATATCCTTAAGAGCGGCGCTCACACGGCCTCCGCGAGAACGCCGTCATAGCCCTCTTTTTCCAGACGCAGCGCGAGTTCAGGCCCGCCTGTCTTGATGATGCGGCCTTTGGCGAGCACATGCACTTTATCCGGTTTGATATAATCGAGCAGGCGCTGATAGTGGGTGATGACGAGCATGCCGCGCTCTGGCGCGCGCAGGGCGTTGACGCCCTCGGCCACGGTGCGCAGGGCGTCGATGTCGAGGCCGGAATCGGTCTCGTCGAGCACCATGAAGCGTGGCTCCAGCATCATCATCTGATAGATTTCAAGCCGCTTCTTCTCGCCGCCCGAAAAGCCGACATTCACCGGGCGCTTGAGCATGTCCGCGTCGAGATTGAGCTTCTTAGCCACGTCACGGGATTTTTTGAGGTAATCGGGCGCGGAGATCTCCGGCTCACCACGCGCCTTGCGCTGGGAGTTCATGGCGGTGCGCACGAAAGTCATCACCGGGACGCCGGGGATCTCGATGGGATACTGGAAGGAGAGGAAGAGGCCCGCCGAGGCGCGCTCTTCCGGGGCCAGGGCGAGGATGTTCTGCCCGTCAAGCGTGGCGCCGCCGCCGGTAACCTCATAGCCCTCCCGGCCCGTGAGGACGTAGGAGAGGGTGGACTTGCCCGCCCCGTTGGGCCCCATGATGGCGTGGACTTCACCGGCAGGCACGCTGAGGGAGAGACCATTGATGATGGTCGTTGCCGCTTCGCCCTCGCCAACTGTGGCGCTCAGATTTTCGATCTTCAACATGGCGGGGATTTAGGGCGCCCTGCGATGATTTGAAAGCGCAAAGCGCGGAAAAGCCGCGCCCTATGTCATAATGACTGCCATGCAGGCCTGCTTTGGCTGCCTCAACCGAGTGCAGCGGCCAGCAGCGGCGCCACCAAGATGGCGATCACCAGCAGCGCGTAGCCGCCGATTTCCTTTAAAAATGATGACATGGCGATTGTTCCCTCTTGGGACCGCTCCGGCCCCAGCCATGTCTCGAACAGCAAATCTTGTGCCCGGTTTGCGCGTTAGTCTCAGAGGGCCGAACAGAAGCGGCCGGCCTCTGCGCCGGGGGCAATCCGTACGATTTCGCAGCGCCCGCCGCGCTTGGGAGGCTCGCTGCCCTCGCCTTTTACCAGAGCAACTTCCTGGAATTTGTCTGCGGCGATGCGGTAATAGCCAACGTCCCAATCTGAAGCGCCGATGCGTTTAGCCGCCACGATCATGCCGCCAGATGACCAGGATACCCGATGGCCCGTGAGCTGGCCGGCATGTGTGAAATCGCCGTTCTCCCGCTGTAGCCACAGAGAATAGACCCTGTTCACGGCATCCGTGGAACGCGCAATGACGATATCCTGCCGTCCGTCGCCATTGGCGTCATGGAGCGCCGGATAGGCGTAAAGACCATTGGTAATCTCTGAAAACTCGGCAAGCGGCTGACCCTGGCGATCGGTCACGGACACGGAAAGAAAGCCCGAAGGCCCCAGCATCTCCTGATCTACAGGGTCTGTCTGAACCGCCAGAAGCAGGCCTGAAGGGCCCGCTTTCATTCGACAATCAGGGATATGCTCGGTGAGCGCGCCTGTAACCGTTTCAGCGTCCGCGCAATCCGGCAGCAACGAAATCGAGGCGAGCCGGGCCCGCCGTTCAGCGGCTATCTCAGGAGAAACACTTGCGCCCGTAGCACAAGCCGCCGCCAGCAAAAGGGCCGCGAGCCCCAATCCAGCGGTGAATTTAACCTTATCTAGCATGACGAGTACCCTGCGCGTTGACCGCAATCCTTCCGGCCCCTTCGCAAGTTCCGTGCCTGCAACCATCCAAACGGCCGATGAACAGGCTCAGCGCTTAACCAACGCTGCCCTCAAGGCTGACTTCCAGCAGTTTCTGCGCCTCGACGGCAAACTCCATCGGCAGCTTCTGCAACACGTCGCGGACGAAGCCGTTCACCAGGAGGGCGACGGCCTGTTCCTCGGCAATGCCGCGCTGGCGGACATAAAAGAGCTGGTCTTCGGAAAGCTTGGTTGTGGTTGCCTCATGTTCCAGCTGGGCGTCGGCGCGGCGGTTTTCGATATAGGGCACGGTGTGGGCCCCGCAGCGGTCGCCGATCAGCAGGCTGTCGCATTGGGTGAAGTTGCGGGCGCCTTCGGCTTTTTTGTGAATGGAAACAAGGCCGCGATAGGTATTGTCGGACTTGCCCGCCGAGATGCCCTTGGAGATGATCCGGCTTTTGGTGCGCTTGCCCAGATGGATCATCTTGGTGCCGGTATCGGCCTGCTGGCGGCCATTGGTGACGGCGATGGAATAAAACTCGCCGACCGAATCGTCCCCGCGCAGGATGCAGGAAGGGTATTTCCAGGTGACGGCGGAGCCGGTCTCGACCTGCGTCCAGGAGATTTTCGAGCGCGCGCCGCGGCAGTCGCCGCGCTTGGTCACGAAATTGAAGATGCCGCCCTTGCCGTCTTCGTCCCCCGGCCACCAGTTCTGCACTGTCGAATACTTGATGTGGGCGTCGTCGTGGGCAACGAGCTCAACCACCGCCGCATGCAGCTGGTGCTCATCGCGCTGCGGCGCCGTGCAGCCTTCAAGGTAGCTCACATGGCTGCCTTCCTCGGCAATGATCAGCGTGCGCTCGAACTGCCCGGTGTTGGCCGCGTTGATGCGAAAGTACGACGAAAGCTCCATCGGGCAGCGCACGCCCTTGGGGATGTAGACAAAGGAGCCATCAGAGAAGACGGCAGAATTCAGCGTCGCATAGAAATTGTCAGAGGTGGGGACCACCGATCCGAGGTATTTTTTGATCAGCTCGGGATGCTCATGCACGGCTTCAGAGATCGACATGAAGATCACGCCGACTTTCTTGAGTTCTTCGCGGAATGTGGTGGCGACCGAGACGGAGTCGAATACCGCATCGACCGCAACACGCGGTTTCTCGCGCGCCGCCGCAGCGGTGTCAGCCGCGCCTTCAACGCCCAGCAGCACCTCAGCCTCCCGAAGCGGAATGCCTAGCTTCTCGTAAGCCTCAAGGATTTCCTTGGGCACATCATCAATGGACTTGTACTTCGCGCCCGCCTTGGGGGCGGCGTAGTAGTAATAGGCTTGGAAATCTATTTTCGGATAATGCACCCGCGCCCAGCTTGGCTCTTCCATGGTCAGCCAGCGGCGATAGGCCTCCAGGCGCCATTCCAGCAGCCATTCAGGCTCGTTCTTCTTGGCGGAGATGAAACGGACAGTGTCTTCGGAGAGGCCAATGGGGGCCATATCCATCTCGATGTCGGTGATGAAGCCGGCAGAATAGTTTTCAGACTCGAGCCGCTTTGCCGCCTCGACCGTCTTCGCATCAATGCCGTCCTTCACCTTCACATCGGCGCAGTCGTCATCATGCTCTTCAATTCCGCCGCAGCATTCCATCATACGGGTTCCTTCAACACAGTTCTCCGGGCAGCTTCCATCCAGGCGTCGGCGACGCGCGCGAAGTCGTCCGGGTGACTGTTCCAGCCAAAACTGGTGCGGATTGTCGATTCCGCAAGGGCGTCATCTGCGCCCATGGCCAGCAACACAAGGGATCTTTTCACTTTTCCTGACGAGCAGGCAGAGCCAGCCGAGACACAAACCCCTGCCAGATCAAGGGCCATGACCTGGGTTTCGGCCCGAAAGCCTGCGCGGGCGAAGTTTGAAACGCCAGCGAGGCGGGGGCTGGCTTCACCGATCACGGTGACGCCGCCTTCGGCCTTCAGGCGGGCCTCCATCGCGTCACGATGGGTCGCCAGCGAGACATATCTGGACAATTCCAGGACAGATTGGGACACAGCCGCGCCAAAGCCGGCAATGCCGGCGACATTCTCGGTCCCCGAGCGCAGGCCCCGTTCCTGACCGCCGCCATAGAGCACGGCTTTGAGCGGAGCGCCTGCCCGGTGCCACAGCGCGCCGGTGCCTTGCGGGCCGCCGATCTTATGGGCGGAGACGGCGAGGTAATCGACGCCCAGCAATGCGACATTGACCGGAACTTTGCCGAGGCCCTGAACGGCGTCACACACGGTCAGCCCACCGGCCTCGCGCATCAGGGCGGCGGCCTCCGACACCGGCTGGAGGATGCCGGTTTCATTGTTGGCCAGCATCAGGACGAGGATCGGCGTGCCTTTGAGGCCCCGGTCCCAGACCGAGAGCCGGGCGCGGAGGTCTTCAAGATCGACCTGCCCGGTCGGGAGGACGTAGGCGGTCTCGACCGGGACACCTGAATGGGCGGCGGCCTTGGTGGCGGCTTCATGCTCGATGGCCGAGACGATGAGGGTGGCGGCGCCGTCCAGCGCGGCGACCGCGCCCTGGATGGCCAGGGCGAGGGCTTCGGTGCCCCCGCTGGTGAACACGATGTCTTCGGCCCGGCTGCCGATGGCGGCGCCAACCTCGGCGCGGGCCTTTTCCACAACCGCCCGCGCGGCCCGCCCGGCCTTGTGGACGGAGGAGGGGTTGGTCGCGCCCAGTTCATAGGCGGCGAGCATGGCCGCCCGGGCCTCTGGCCGCAGCGGGGCGGTGGCGTTGTAATCAGCGTAAATCATGGCCTCTTTAATATAGAGCCTTTCGCTCAATCCCGCACCCTGCAGAAAAATTTGCATTTGGAGACCGACTTGGCCTATTTACGCGCCCTTCTGTGGAAATAAGCCGAGGTTGCCATGGCCGAGATCATCATTCCGGGCCCGCAGGGCCGAATTGAAGCGCGCTATACCGAGCCGCCATACCCGGGCGCGCCCATCGCGCTGATCCTGCATCCCCACCCCAAAGCGGGCGGAACGATGCAAGACCCGATCACGATCATGCTCTATCAGCTGTTCGAAAAGCATGGCTTTGGCGTGCTTCGCTACAATTCGCGCGGCGTCGGCCGCAGCCAGGGCGCCTATGATCAGGGCATCGGGGAACTGGAAGACGCCGCCTATGTGCTCGACTATCTGGAGAACCTCTCCGAGACGCCGCGCTTTGTCTGGTGTGCGGGCTATTCCTTTGGCGCGTGGATCACGTTGCAGCTGCTGATGCGCCGCCCGGAGATTGACGGCTTCCTCGCGATCTCTCCGCCCGCCAACCATTACGACCTCTCCTTCCTCGCGCCCTGCCCGGCCTCGGGCCTGATCGTGGCGGGCGACAAGGATGCCATCGCGTCGCCCGAAGACATCGAACGCGCGCTGACCAAGGTGCGCGTCCAGAAGGGCCAGAAGGTCGACCGCGCGAAGGTCTCCGGGGCCAACCACTTCTATCAGGACAGCCGCGAAGAGCTGATCGGCGTGTGCGAAGACTACCTGCTGCGCCGCCTCCAGGAGGCCGAACAGGAACTGCGCAGCGAGGCCGATGAAGAAGCGGGCATTGATGCTGTTATCGAAGAGGAAGACTTCGAGGATTGATCCTTAGCCAGACGGCCCGCTCCCAAGGTGGGCCGTTTTTCTTTTCCCTTCAGGAACACATCTCATGGCCAACATCCGGTTTGCAGTGGCGGCGGACACACCGGTCATCTTGCGGTTCATTCGCGCGCTCGCAGAATATGAAAAGCTTGAGGATGAATGCCTCGCGCAGGAAGACAGCCTGCGGACGAACCTCTTCGGGGCGAGGCCTTTTGCCGAAGTGCTGCTGATCGAGGAGGGCGGGCAGGCGCATGGCTTTGCGCTGTTCTTCCACAATTTCTCGACCTTCCTGGCCAAGCCCGGCCTCTATCTGGAAGACCTGTTCGTGGACCCAGGCGCGCGCGGCAAGGGCTATGGCAAGGCGCTGCTGGCAAAGCTTGCGGAGATCGCCGTTGAGCGCGGTTGCGGGCGGCTTGAGTGGTCCGTCCTCGACTGGAACCAGCCCTCGATTGATTTCTACCTCTCCCTCGGCGCGCGGCCGATGGAGGAGTGGACGATTTATAGGGTGGATGGGGACGCGTTGGGGAAGCTGGCGGTTAGCTAGCGGTCCGCTGGCGCGCTTAACCTCCTTTTGTTTCCCTCGGCGAGGTCGTCATCCCGGAAACCGCGCAGCGGTTGTCCGGGACCCAGGGGCCAGGCAGGGCTGGGTCCCGGTCTTCGCCTGCGGCGAAACCGGGATGACGGGGGGATGGGTTTGGGCCGACTGAATAGCCAGCGGTTTTGGCCGGACGCAGCGGGCGCTGGCCGGTGGATGGGGCTGAATTTGGGGCGGGTGAAAGCTAGGAGGTGTCGGCGTGCGGGGTGAGGGCGTAGGCCCCCTTCGTCAGTCCGCTGCGCGGCCTGCCACTTCCCCCGCGTGCGCAGGGGAAGAAAAGGGGGTGCGGCTCATCGGCGTTGTTAAT
>JBKBIZ010000062.1:0-18264 GCA_046293975.1 Hyphomonas sp.
AGGGATATGCTGAAGGGGTAGGTACCGCGTAACCTCAGAACCCCTCGCCCCCCGGAACGGGGGAGAGGGGCAGGGGTGAGGGGGCGCGACGCTGAAATGTTGCGAAGATGGGGAGGCGTAGCGCCCCCTCATCCCCAACCCCTTCTCCCCGTGGGGAGAAGGGGCTTAGGAGCCGCTAGTATCGCGGCGCCCGATCCCCGATCCTATCAAACCTTTCCGTGATCGCCGCAAGCTCGCGCCACGCGAAACCCCTGCGCAATCGATCTGCGGGGTTCACCCTACGTCAGGTCCGGGCGCCCGGACTGCCGGAAACAATCCCAAACCCGCCCTCATCCCGCCGCCTTCGCCCGCGAAACCGGCGGTCACAAAACTGCGGGGTGTGCACACATGCTGAAGAAAATCCTGATCATCCTGGCGGTGCTCGTCGCCGCTCTCTGGCTGCGCAATACCAGCCTCTTCACGCCGCCCGTCTCGGACGGCCCGCCCCAGTTCATCTCTCATCGCGGTGTCCACCAGACCTACCACCGCGAAGACCTTGAGCGCGACACCTGCACCGCCAACCGGATCTATCCGCCCACGCACGACTTCATCGAGAACACGCTGCCCTCCATGCAGGCCGCCTTCGACGCCGGGGCAGACATCGTCGAGATTGACGTCCACCTGACGCCGGACGGCGAATTCGCCGTCTTCCATGACTGGACACTGGACTGCCGCACAGAGATCGAAGGCGTCACCAACAAGACCCCCATGAGCCTCCTGCGCACCCTCGACGCCGGCTATGGCTACACCGCCGATGGCGGAGAGACCTTCCCCCTGCGCGGCAAGGGCGCGGGCATGATCAAGTCGCTTCCCGAAGTGCTGGACGCCTTTCCCGAGGGCCGTTTCCTGATCAACTTCAAGAGCCGCCGGGCCGTGGAGGGCCGGGTGCTCGCGGAGATGCTGGACGCAAATCCGCGCTGGCGCGCGCAGGTCTGGGGTGTTTATGGCGGGCCTATTCCGGTGGAAGCATTGGTCGAGCGTATTCCGGACATGAAACATTTCACCAAAGGCAGCGCGAAAGATTGTCCGATAGACTATCTGCTGATGGGCTGGTCGGGTTTGGTGCCCGAGAGCTGCAAGGACACACTCGTGCTCATGCCAGTCGACTACGCCCCGCTCCTCTGGGGCTGGCCGCGAGCCTTCGAAGCGCGGATGAACGCGGCCGGCAGTACGGTGATCCTGTTCGGAACGCCCGGCGGGACAGGCAATGACGGCGCGCCCGGCATCGACACACCGGCTCATCTGCGCAAGGTTCCCAAAGGCTTCGGCGGATATGTCTGGACCGACCGGATTGAAGTGACCGGTTTGGCAGCATCGGCCAGAGAGTAAGCCGTTCCGGCGCTGTGGTTTAGGCAGGCCCATTGCCAATTTCTCGCGGGGCGGCATACTCTTGAGTATAAACCCGCCAGATCAGAGCGGGCAGGGAGGAACCCATGCAAATCACATCCTTGCCGGGCGCCGGCGCCGAGATTACGGGCATGGACATCCGCGCGCTCACCACGCCGCAGTTTGAGGCTGTCCGCCAGGCCTATGCCGATCACGGCGTCATCTTCTTCCGTGATCAGACTCTCTCCGAAGATGACCACATCGCCTTCGCCCGCCGGTTTGGCCCCATCAACATAAACCGTTTCTTCCTCGCGCATGAGCGCTATCCGGAAATTGCTCTGGTGTTGAAGGAAAAGGAACAGAAAACCAATATCGGCGGCGGGTGGCATACGGATCATTCCTATGATGCCGAGCCGGCGATGGGCTCTGTCCTGGTCGCGCGCCAACTGCCCGATGAAGGTGGCGACACCTGGTTTGCCTCCATGTATACCGCTTATGATACGCTGGACGCTGCCACGAAGGAAGAAATCAACGCCCTGCGTGCGGTCCATTCGGCCAAACACATATTCGGTTCACAGACGGATAATTTCTACAAGGCGAACGAAGACACCGGCGGGCGCATCGGCAACACCGCTGCCGCAGACGTTCTGGAAGATGTCGCCCATCCGGTCATCATCACCCATCCGCTCAGTGGCAAGAAAGCCCTTTACGTGAACCCTGCCTTCACAACGAAAATAGCGGGCTATTCCGATGAAGCCTCAGGTGCGCTGCTGATGCGCCTCTATGCTCATGCCATGAAGCCGGACCATGCCCACCGTTTCAAATGGCGGCCGGGCTCTGTTGCCTTCTGGGACAACCGCGCCACCTGGCACTGGGCGATGAATGATTATCATGGGGAGCGGCGCCTGATGCACCGTATCACCATCGAAGGCTGCTCGTTGAATTAGAAAACCGCCGCGAAGGCCCGGTTTTCAGTCCATCCGGAACTCGACGCCGACATCCTGCCCGCTTTCCCAGCGCTTCATGCAGGTGCGCGGATATTTGAACTGGGGCAGGGTCATCACGAACTGCTCGGGCAAGTGCGTGCCCTCAGGTACACAGATGCGCGCGCCGCCGGGTGAGATGTCCCGAAGCTCACATTCCAGGCGCTTGAACAGGCCAAGGCGCACATACGCCTTGCCCTCCACGCGTATGCGCTGACCCCGCCTGTTATATTGCAGGAAGGGCTGGTGGTTGATTTGAGGGCGCTGTTGGGTCATGGGGATGGCCGGGCGTCACTGTGGGGCCATAGGGGAATGGCATACCCTTATAATGACATAGCCAAGTAAAGCCCTATCCAAAGTCATTGATTTAATTGAACAGATTCCGGTTATCCGGTGTTGATAGGTTAGGAGAGCATCTTGAGCGCAGACGTAAATATTGAAGTCCAGGGCGGAATCGGCCGCATCACGCTCACCCGTCCTGCCGCGCTACATGCCCTCAACACGCCGATGTGCGCGGAAATCCTGGCCGCCCTCATGGCCTGGAAATCAGACCCCGCCATCCACCTTGTCTGGATCGGCCATCAGGAAGGCACACGCGGCTTCTGCGCAGGCGGCGACATCCGCATGCTCGCCGAAAGCGGCGCGGGCGACGCCTCAGAGGCGCGCGACTTCTTCCGCACCGAATACCGCATGAACGCCGCCCTCAAGGCTTTCCCCAAACCTGTCCTCGCCATCCTTGACGGCGTCACCATGGGCGGGGGCGTCGGTCTCTCCGTCCACGGCTCACACCGTATCGCGACCGAGCGCACCCTCTTTGCCATGCCCGAAACCGGCATTGGCCTCTTTCCCGATGTCGGCGGGGGCTGGTTCCTGCCGCGGCTGGAAGGCCAGCTTGGAACATGGCTCGCGCTGACCGGCGCGCGCCTCAAAGGCGCCGATGTCGCCGCCGCCGGCGTTGCCACCCACTTCCTCCCGTCAGAGCTTGTGCCGGCGCTCGCCAAACAGCTTGAGGCCGCTGATTTTTCCGTCGACGCGCCCGCGATGCTCAGCGAAATCCTCCGCAGTCTGACACATGCCGTCCCGGTACCATCCTATGACGCGCATCTGGAAACCATCCACCGCTGCCTTGCAAAGCAGACGGCTGAGGAAATTGTCGCTGCCCTGGAAGCTGACCCCAGTGACTGGGCGAAAGCCGAAGCCGCCACGATCCGCGCCAAGTCTCCCGAGACGGTCAAGGTCGCCCTGCGCCAGCTGCGCGAGGGCGCGCGCTGCGAAACCTTCGAAGACAATATGCGCATGGAATTCCGCATCGGCTGGCGCAAGGTGCAAAGTCCTGATTTCCAGGAGGGCGTGCGCGCCGTCATTATAGATAAGGACAACGCCCCCGTCTGGTCGCCCGCGCGCCTTGAAGATGTGAGCGAGGCAGATGTGGCGAAATACTTCGCGCCGCTCGGGGATGACGAACTGACCTTCTAAAGCAGAAGCATATTTCGAACATTTACACATAATTCATCAGCAGAAAGCCGGCCGGATACTTCCGAGGCGGCTTTTTTCTACGCATTGTCCCGAAATAAAACGGAATCTTCCGCCAAAACACGTTACGGGGCAGTAACGGTTAATGAATTCTCTGATTTGTTTACCAACATCACTTGAAATCGTGTTGTGCTTATCAAATTATTAGGCTCACCCCAGTAAATATACTCAAACTACAACAAAAGTTGAGTGAAAGTTGAGTGGTGGTGAATATGATGATGATCGACATGCAGGACACTGCAACAGGTACAATCGGCGAATCTTTCCTGAAGTCGCTGTCTCTTCTCGAACAGGCGCATCGCCGTCTGCACGATGTTGTGAAGGATGATCTGGAACGCGCCGGCGAACGTTCGCTGACTGGCGTTCAGGCTCTGCTCCTTTACGAGATCGGTGAGGGTGAAGCTCCGGCCTCCGTGCTCCGCGCTCGCGGCGCTTTTGCCGGAACCAGCCTTTCCTACAACGTGAAGAAACTTCAGGAAGGTGGCTATCTGATCCAGACCCGCTCTGAAGACGACAAGCGCACGGTAACGCTGCGCCTGACTGATCGCGGCAAGAAAGTCCGTACACGGGTTGAGAAGCTGTTCGAGAAACAGGCAACTGCCCTTGAGCCGACCGCCAGCGTCCGCGCTGACGATCTCTCCCAGCTCAACAAGACCATCTCGCGCCTCGAGCGCTTCTGGTCCGACCAGATCCGCTATCGTCTTTAATAGCTGTCATCCCGGCCAAAGCGCGCAGCGCGATTGAGCCGGGACATCTCCAAGAGAAGACAAGAAACCCCGGCGCGCGCAAAGCTGCTCCGGGGTTCTTTCAGTCCGGCCAGCTGCAAATCCGGAAGGGAAGCAGAAGGGGGACAGTAGGGGGCTTGCCCGCCCCGGCCCAGCCCCTAAAGCTTGCCCCATGAAACTCTATGCTGTCTTCACCGGGGGCGACCACCCCCGCGCCAATATCGAAATCCACGATCTGCGCTTCGTCGCGGGCGAGAGCCTGGAGGCGACTGTGCCCGCCCTGCGCGCGGGCTGGTGGGGCACGCCCGCCTCGCTGCACATCGACGCTTACGCCGAACTCACCGAGATCGACGGCTGGCGGGTCGATCTTATCCCCGGCCGCGCGACGGCTCCGCCCGCCCGCCGCCTGTGGTTTGTAAATCTCGGCGGCTACACCCCCGGCCTCTTCGGCGAGCAGCATAACTATCTCTTCCTCGTGGGCGCCGACAAAGCCGAAGTCTGGACCCGCGCCCGCAGCCTCTCGCCCGAATGGACCAGCCGCCACAAGGATAACTTCGTCTCTATTGACGAGGTGATCGACATCAACGGCCTTCTGGAATCCGAAGGCTGGCACATCCGCCTCGACCAGCCAGCCACCGGCGCTGCCCCCGCCCGCATCGTGTCAGATTACATCAAGCTCTGACCTGAACTGTCCTGGATTGTCTCAATCTGTCCGGGCATGGGAAGCGCCCGGTAAACATTTGCGGCCGGAGGCTCTCGCCCATCCTGACTCGTCAGGTTCCGCTATCAGCGGGCATTCGCGGTGACGGGATCGAAACTGTCGGAGCATTGCGGTCCGGTATCCCCCGCTTTCAGGAAGCTGACGCAGTAATAGGCTGCGCGCGTGCCGTCTTCAAAGGTGGGCACGCCATGCCACTCATACTGGGCCCTCTCCCCGCTCCAGAGCTGTATGATGATCCGGCTGGGATGCTGCGGTATGGGATGCTCATCATGGGTCGCGGTGTGCATCAGCTGGTCATCGACATACCAGCGGATGCGGTCGGGCTCCCAGTCAAAGGCATAAAGATGGATCTCTTCGCTGGCATCAAAGGACAGTGGCAGCTCAAGATATCTGTAAGGTTTGCCATCGGTGAAATAATTGGCAGTTACCATACGCAGGTTCTTGCCCAGGAATTCGATGTCGATCTCGTCATGCTGGGCACCGAACTGTTCTGAGGTGTGAGTGAACAGGGCGCTGACGGTTCCGGAGCCGGCAGCCGGGGTCATCACCACTTCATATCGCCCGAAGGAATAGAGCCCGCGGCGCTGGTATTCTGCGCCAGCCAGTTTCTTGTTGCCTACGCGCATGCGGCGCAGCTCAAGTTCCACACGATCCTCGAAGAAATGAATATGCCGGGCAAGCCAGGCCGGATGCGGAGACGGGTAGCTCAGATTGGCTTTGTACCAGCGTGTGGGATCATGATTGTCCCCGAAATAATGCAGGAAGGACGCGCCTTCCGCCGCATCTGCGGCCATCGGTGGATAGCTTTCGGGGTGGGGTGTTTCCTCGAACGGAAGATGATCCCCTTCCATTGGGACGTGCCGGGCGCCTGGATCAGCAAGCACGGCTGCCACAAGAAAACCGATCACGATGATACCGAGAATGGCGCCCAGGCGTGCGCCATAATCATCGCCCCAGAGTCTCGTTCTGCTGCCCATGAAAGCCAAAAGCCCTGAACAGGCTCCGCTGAGAGCCTGTTTCCCCTGTTCTGTCTTCAAATTGAGAAAAGGCGGCCCCCTGCCGCCTTTCTAACCGTCTTGTCCTGCTACCAGGCGCCGTCAGATTTCAGCACGGCGGGAATGGTTTTCAGAATAATCATGACATCGCCCCAGAAAGAACGGCTCTGGGCATAGCTTGTGTCCATGCGCACGCGCTCTGGATAGCTCACCTTGCTGCGGCCGCTGATCTGCCAGAGGCCGGTAATGCCTGGGCGAACGCTGCAATAGTCTGCGAAGTTTTCACCATATTTGCCGCGTTCCGACAGAGATATCGGGCGCGGGCCGACCAGCGACATGTCCCCTTTCAGCACATTGATGAGCTGTGGAAGTTCGTCGATCGAGGTGGCGCGGATAAAGCGGCCCAGCGGAGTAATGCGCGGATCATGCGTCAGCTTCTGGGTCAGTTCCCATTCGCGCTTTGCTTCCGGGTTGGTTTCCAGAAGGGCCTGAAGGCGGTCAGCCGCATCCGGAACCATCGAGCGAATTTTATAGCATTTGAAGGTGCGACCGTGCTGTCCGTAGCGCGTATGAGAGAAGATGGCTGCTTCACCGTCCTGAAGGCGGACGATCAGGGCAACTATCAGAAGTAGTGGCGCGACGAAGATCAGCCCCAGCGAGGCTGCCACGATATCGAGTGCACGCTTGGCCGTGAACGAGTTGCGCGGGTTTGGGCGGCGCGGCTCGCTTATGACAAAGCTATCCTCCTCGACACCGCGGGTCGCGTCGGTGATCCGGAATTCCATTGGTAGTCCCCTTTGTACTCTACGCCATGTTACACTTCTTAACCGCGCGGCTGCTTTTTCAGCCTTAGTCCCCATATGACTGCGCCGCGCGATGCTCATGTATTGGCGTTTGCAATTCATATACCACTTTCGCGTTTGCGAAATAAGGGCTTTCTGAAACTTTCTCCTCCCAGGCGAAGTATTCAGCAAATATTGGCACAGTCTGCCGCCCTGTCGGGCAGTGGCAATGGTTTATCGTTTGTTAAACATGAATGGAGCGCAACGAATGTCCCATTTTTGCGCAAGTCACAAAAAAAGCGCCGCAGGGTGCGGCGCTTTTTGTTCAGGTCTGTTGTGGGATTCGCGATCTAGAAGATGCGTTCACCTATCCGAATCGTATCGCCCGGCTTCACCACAGTAGAGGGCGTGAGGTCGTAGGCAATCTCCTGATCGGTATCGATGCCCTTGATGTACACGGCACGTTTGTTCGCCCGGTAGGTGAATCCCCCCGCTGCCGCAACGGCGTTCTGAACCGTCAGTCCGCTGGTATAGGGATACTCACCCGGCCGGCCCACTTCGCCGAGGATGTAATAAGGGCGATAGTTAATGACCTCAGCGCTCACGCGCGGGTTGAGCACGTAACCGTCAGACAGGGTCTCGGCGATGGCGTTTTCCAGTTCGATCGTAGAAAGGCCGATCGCGCGTATTGTGCCGATAAGTGGCATCGAGATCGAACCGCTACCATCTACCTCAAACTCACCTGAAAGGGTGGGGTGGCCGAAGACTGTCACGCGAAGCCGGTCGCTGGAGCCCAGGGCATAAGAGGTGGCAAGTTGGGATTGTGTGGTGACGCCGGCATCGCGGGCGCCGGCAGTTGGGCCGTTGGACTCACAGGCAGAAACCATGAGTGCGAAGGCTAAGGCCGCAATGGCCAGAAAGGAGCGAAGCGTCAGCATGCTACAGGGTCTCCTGAATTCGTTCACTGGGATGACGTAGTCCCGTGATACATATTCACTAGGTTTCAGGTGTTAAGGAAAGCAACATCTGTGCCGAAAAGCCGTGCTGCCGACAGGCGCCCCGTCAGGAAGGCCCCGGTATCAAGGCCAATCCTGCGGTCGTCTCTATAGATTGCGTCTTCCGGCGTATGGCCGTGAACGACCAGGTGATCAAACGCAGCTGCGTCGTCCAGGAACTCCTCACGGATCCAGAGCATGTCTCGCTGGGTCTGCTGGCTGAGGCTGAGGCCCGGGCGCAGGCCCGCATGAACGAACAGGTAATCGCCAGCCACATGATAGGACTTGAGGGATTGCAGGAAGCTGAGATGTGTCTCGGGCAGCCGGTCTCGGAAATCGTTCCAGAGCTTGGTCCAGGCAGCGCGCACCTTGGCCATCTCTTCATGCGAATTCAGGCTGGCCCGGGTATTGGGCGGCGCAAAGCCATAAGAATAAAGTGTCTCGCCGCCGCCGTACCGGGCCCATTGCGTGCCGAAACTGACTTCCTGCAAGAAGCGCAGCAGGGCTTCTTCATGGTTCCCAAGCAGGAAAACCGGATCATACCGTTCCAGCGCGCCGCTGGCGAAATACTCGATCACGTCGCGTGATTGCAGCCCGCGGTCGATATAGTCCCCGAGGAAGATGATCTGCGGTTTGACGCCTTCCGGCAGGGTGGCCGCGTCGGCATCAATCAACTCGACCAGGCGCGTCAGCAGGTCCATCCGGCCGTGAATGTCGCCGACAGCATATAGGCACAGCCCTTCCGGGGCATGGGTCACCCGCTGTGGCAAGGCCGACGCGGGGGCCGTATTTTGTACCTGAGTATCGGAATCGCCGCGTTCGATGATGCGAAATTGAGACAACAGACTTTTACGCGCTGCGTCCGCCGACCGGGTCAATTGGCCGAAACGCGCTCTGAGCGCGTCTGTTAGCTTTCCTCTGGTCATAGCCATCTAAGTATCCCCGGATGGTATCAACCTATCCGATTAACCTTGTGAAACCAAGAAAACCGCTGTGAGTTTTAGCGCTTTCCGGCAACACTTTGCCAAGTAAATCCGGCCGCCCAGGCCAGATGCATTGTTCCGGCCGCGAGCCCTGACATCAGCCCGCTGGCGGATTTGTGCTTCAGCGCCAAGGCTCCCGAAGCCCCGGCCAATACACTGACGTACCCGGCCGGAAATATAAGAGCTTGCCCGTAGAACAGGCCGGTAATCAGGCCTGCAACGCAGGCTACGAGGAGGAAAATGGGCACGGCCTGGCGTATTTTCAATTGGCAACGATGCTTGCGCAGGTTCCGCGCACGGCCTTTACCATAGTTGAAATACTGCTTGGCCAGTGCCCGGATCGATCCACGCGGCACATAGCGGATGCGGATGTCCGCATCGAGCCAGAGGGTTCCGCCCGCAAGATGGAGACGATGATCGTATTCGGCGTCTTCATTATGCGAGAAGGTCTCGTCATAACCGCCAATCTTTTTGAACCAGCCGATATCGAAGCCGGCATGGTGGCCATGATCGACAAATCGCGATTTGCGGCCCCCGCGATGCGCAGAGCCGCCTGAACCGATCAGGGTGTCGACCACCCAGGCATTGGCCTTCTCGAAGCTGGTCTCGCCTTCAGCGTCCATCGGGATCACGACAGAGGCTGCCCCTGTTCGCAGGAGGGCTTCGACGACATGCAGGATGAAGTTCTGAGGATAGCGGGAGTGGGCGTCGCAGCGCACCAGCCAGCGCGTATGGTCGCCCGCATGGGTGGCCACGGCCAGGTTTACGGCGGTCGATTGCAGTCGCTTGGGATTTTCCAACAGGCGCAAGTTCGGGAACTCGGCCATCAGCCGTTTCACGATCACGACGGTTTCGTCTGTGCTTCCGCCATCGGCAACGGTGAGCGGAACGAGACGCAGCAGCGGGCTGCCCTGCATCAGCGACCGGATACATGTCTCGATATGGCGCGCTTCATTCAGCGCCGGGATCACCGCCAGAATCGATGCCGGGTCGACGCCCTGAGGTAGTGGTTTGAAAGTGGCTGTATTTATCGCTGTCAGCATCGGTGCTTTGCCGGTTGATCGTTTCGTTCGGAGTAGAGAGAGCAATTCCCATTCCACCCGTATCCGGGAAATAGCTTGCTGACATGATTCCCCGAACGGTTTTCAGGCAGGCGCATCATTCAATTCCGCGTGGGTGACCTCGCGAAAGGCTTGCCCAAGGTCGCGGACTCCATACTGTAGCGAAGAACGATAATCTTCGGAGGAAATGATGATCGGTGTAGTCGCAAAGCTGAAAATTCAGGATGGCAAACAGGCTGAGTTTGAACAGGTCGCCAGGGATCTGATGGCAAAGGTCAAGGCCAATGAGCCCGGCTGCCTCACTTACCAGCTCTACAAAACCAAAGGCTCCTCCACCGAATATATCTTCATGGAGCAGTATGCCTCCTCTGACGCGCTGAAGTCCCACGGCCAGACCGAATACTTCAAGGCCGCCGGTCCCAAGCTCGGCGCGGTGCTCGCCGGCGCGCCGGACATCCAGTATTTCGACATCGTCGAATAAGCGGAGCGGCGGTCATGGATCTCTCCCTTTCGCCGTCCGATCTCAAATTCCAGCAGGAAGTCCGCGATTGGATCGCGGAAAACTTCGACGCGGATTTGCGCGCAAAAATGGCGCTCACCAAGAATGGCTATGTCGATAAGGCAAGCCAGGTGCGCTGGCAGAAGAAGCTCTACGAAAAGGGCTGGATCGCGCCTAACTGGCCAGCCGAACATGGCGGCCCGGGCCTGACGGCTACCCACCGCCACATCCTGCATGCCGAGCTTTCCGGCGCGGGCACGCCCAATGTCGCCCCGTTCGGCGTCTCGATGGTGGCGCCGGTTATCATGGCGTTTGGCAATGAGGCGCAGAAGAAGGAACACCTTCCGAAAATTCTCTCTTCCGATGTCTGGTGGTGCCAGGGCTATTCGGAGCCCGGCGCGGGCTCAGACCTTGCCGGCCTCCAGATGAGCGCCGTGCGCGACGGGGACGAATATGTCCTCAACGGCTCGAAGATCTGGACGACGCTCGCCCAATGGGCCGACATGATCTTCTGCCTCGTGCGCACCAGCAAGGAAGGCAAGCCCCAGGAAGGCATCAGCTTCATCGTCTTCCCGATGAGCCTGCCGGGTATCACCGTGCGCGCGCTGCCCACCCTCGACGGGCCGCCCGAAGGCCAGCACGAGATCAACCAGGTCTTCTTCGAGAATGTCCGCGTCAAGATCAAGGACGCCCTTATAGGCGAAGAAAATAAGGGCTGGACCTACGCCAAATACCTGCTCGAATTCGAGCGCGGCAACGCCTATGCCTCGGGCCTGCGCAACATGCTGCGTAAAACCAAGAAGGTCGCCTCCAAAGAGGTCGACGGCAACGAGCCCGTCATCCGCAACCCCGATTTTGCCCGCAAGCTCGCGCTTCTGGAAATGCGTATCGAGGCGATCGACGCGACCGAGCAGCGCGTGCTCTCGGCCCTTTCGGCCGGCCAGAATGTCGGCCCGGAAAGCTCAATGCTGAAATATCAGGGCTCCGACTGCCAGCAGGAAATCACCGAGCTGACGCTTGAGGCCGCCGGCCTCTATGGCAACCCCTTCATGCAGGACACCCTCGCCCTGACAGAGCCCGGATCGAATGTGAAATCTCCGACCCCGGAGCATACCCTCACGGCCGCGCCCAGCTATTTCAACTACCGCAAAACGTCCATCTATGCCGGGTCCAACGAGATCCAGCGCAATATCATAGCGAAGATGGTGCTCGGCCTCTGAAGGGCCGAAAAAGCACCACATAACAAAATCGGGAGGAATGAATGGCGCTGACACAGTCAGGTAAGCCGGGCCTTTTCACGCGCCTGTCATTTGGAATTGGCGGCGCGGCGGATGGCATCAAGAATAACGGCTTCGATTACGCGCTTCTGTTCTTCTACAGCAACATCATGGGCGTCGATGCCGGCCTCGTCGGTGTCGCGCTGCTGATCGCGCTGGTGATCGACGCGGTCTCCGATCCCGTCGTCGGCTACTGGTCGGACAATATGCGCACCCGTTTCGGGCGCCGCCACCCCTTCATGTATGCCGCACTGATCCCCACCGCGATCACCTACTTCCTCACCTGGAACCCGCCCGAGGGGATGACCGGCAACGATCTCTTCCCCTGGCTGGTCGCCACGACCATCCTTGTCCGGATCAGCTTCACCTTCTACGACGTGCCCAGCTCCGCCCTCTCGGCCGAGCTCACCTCCGACTATGACGAGCGCACCTCGCTGATGTCGCTGCGCTATTTCTTCGGCTGGTTTGGCGGCCTGACGATCCAGATCCTGCTGTTCCGCTTCCTCCTGGTGCCAACGGAGGAAATCCCGGTCGGCGTCTTCAATATCGAAGGCTGGAACACCTACGGCACGGTCGCGGCAGTCTGCATTCTGCTCGCCGTCTTCATTTGCGCGGCTGGCACGCACAGCCACATTCCCAATTTGAAGGCGCCCCCTCCGGCGCGCAACCTTACGATCAGGCGCATCTTCGCGGAGATCTTTGAGACGATTTCAAACCCGTCCTTCCGCGCGCTGTTCCTCGCCACCCTCTGCGGTCTGATCGCGACGGGCATTTCGGCGACGCTCAACCAGTATATCAACACGATCTTCTGGGAGTTCGACAACACCCAGATCGCCAACCTCACCATGGGCGTTTACATCTCGGCCATCCTTGCCCTGATCATCGCGCCCCTCGTCGGCAAGACCTTCGGCAAGAAGCGCGGCGCCATGACTATCGGCGCGCTCGCCTTCGCCATCGCGCCGCTCCCGGTCTTCCTGCGCCTCTTCGGCCTCCTGCCGCCCAATGGCTCCGATGAGCTCTTCATCATCATCATCTCGATCACGGTCTTCGACCTCTCCCTCATCATCGCCACGCAGATGCTGCTCGGCTCGATGGTCGCAGACATCGTGGAAGATTCAGAGATGCAGACCGGCCGGCGCTCGGAAGGCATCTTCTTTGCCGGCATCAGTTTCATCCGGAAACTGTCGCAAGGGGCAGGGGTCATCACCGCTTCGATGGTGCTCGCTGTCGCAGGTCTCTCGCAGGGCGGGGGCGTTGATGCGGCCACGCCCGAAGAGATTCGCATGCTCGGCTGGGGCTATGGCATCTCCCTGATCACCGCCTGGACCCTGATGCTCATCTGCATCAGCTTCTACCGGATCAGCCGCGAGAGCCATGAAGACAACCTCGCCCAGCTGAAAGTGCGGCAGGCAGAACAGGATGCGAAGTAACCGGCGTCTTTCCTCGCAGGGGGGCGGCTATGCTCCCCTGCGGCGGTATGACCTGTCTGAAATGTCATCTGGGCGCGATTGCGCCATAATTCGCTCCGCAATAGAGCCATGTTCATGACCCATCTCATGAGCATGACCCGACACGTTTCCAAGCTGCTTGCGGCTGCCTTCCTCGCGACGATTATGGCCTTGATGATGGTCATCATGCCCGTCTTCGCCCAAGGTGCTCCACTGGCCGCGCCCGATGAGCGCGTGCCCGCCTCCACCAGCGAGATCAGCCTCACCTTCGCGCCCCTTGTGCGCCAGGCCTCTCCGGCGGTCGTCAACGTCTATTCTGAGAAAAGCGTCTCCCAGCGCGGCATGACGCTGGAACAGATGATGTTCGGCGTTGCCCCGCAAAGCCGCGTCCAGAACTCGCTCGGCTCAGGCGTCATCGTCGGGGCAGAGGGCATCATCGTCACCAACAACCACGTCATCCAGGGCGCCGACACCTTCCGCGTCGTCCTCAGCGACCGGCGCGAATACCCCGCCGAGCTGCTGCTGGGCGACGAGCGTACAGACCTCGCCGTCCTGAAGATCAACACCGAGGGCCGCGCCCTCCCAGTGCTGCCCTTTGCCGATACGCGCGATTCGCAGGTCGGTGATCTCGTCCTCGCTATCGGCAACCCCTTCGGCGTCGGCCAGACCGTCACCAACGGCATCATTTCCGCCACCGCGCGCACAGACGTGGGCATCAACGACTACTCCTTCTTCATCCAGACCGACGCAGCGGTGAACCCCGGCAATTCCGGCGGCGCCCTCATCAACACGCGCGGCGAGCTTGTCGGCGTCAACACGGCGATCTTCTCGCGCACCGGCGGTTCGGTCGGCATCGGCTTTGCGATCCCCGCCGAGATGGTCAAGCGCGTGGTCGACGCCGCCGTCAATGGCGGCACCTTCGTACGCCCCTGGCTCGGCCTCGCGGCCCAATCGGTCAGCTTCGACATCGCCAAGGCGCAAGGCCTTGATCGCCCCGTCGGCGTGATGGTCACCGAAGTCTATCCCGGCGGCCCCGCCGAAAGCGCCGGCCTGCGCCGGGGCGATCTCGTCACCGAGATTGATGGCCGTGAAGTGTTCGATGAAAAGGGCCTCAAATTCCTCGCCGCTGTCCGTAATCCCGGCGAGCAGGCCAGGCTCTCCGTCCTGCGCGGCGGCAAGGCCCAGACCATCCATGTGAAGGTCGAGCCGCCCCCCGGCGCGACCGAGGCCGATGTCGTCCTCCTCACCAATGGCTCGGTCTTCAACGGCGCCCGCGTAATCGAACTCTCGCCCCGCCTCGCCGAAGAAAACGGCCTCGACCCCTTCACGCGCGGCTCGGGCATCTATGTTCACTCCGTCACGCGCGGCACCATCTCACGCAACTATTTCCGCCCGGGCGACATCATTCGCTCCGTAAACGGAAAACAGACCAAGACGGTGAAAGAAATCCAGGACGTCCTCAAACAGAACACCCGCGACTGGGAAATCGAAATCGAACGCAACGGCCGCGTCGTCCGGGGCACCGTCCGAACCTGATCGGTGCTATTATTCGGCTTGCCGATTGATCCAGTTTATCAGTGTCCGGCGGATTGCGGCCTCTGCAGTCTCTCCGCGGTTGAAGGCCCACCAGATATAGGCGCCCTGCCACAGGCTGGCCATTTCCCAGCCCAAGGACAGGGCGTTCGCGGTATCCCCTGTCAACCGGCGGCCCAGAGCAGTTGCCAGCCGGTTGCCCCAGGCAGAACCACGCGCCCTCAGAATTGGATTCTGTAAATCTTCCCTCAGCAACAATAAGCCATCCGTCGCGTTCCTTTCGGCATCGCCATCCGGCATCAGCCGCAGGAGCAGGCCGATGGCGCCTTCGGGCGTGTCCGCAGCCTCGGCATCTGCTGTTTCCGTTTGAGAATCCAGCGTATCCCAGGCGTGCAGGAGGATCGCTTCTATCAGAGAGGCCCTGTCACCATATCTTTGCACAAGTGTAGCGGCAGATAGCCCACTGGCTTTCGCCGCTTTAGCGAAAGTGAAACCCGCTGGCCCCACCGCCAGCAGCTCCCCCAACAGTCTCTGAAGCACCTGTTCGTCAGAAAGTATCTTGTGTCGCGCCATCGGGAATTATAAACAAACATTCGTTTATTTATCAAGATGGAATCTTTAATGGCTAGAATTCTCGGTTACATCGCGGCCAGCCTGGATGGAAAAATCGCTGACAAGAATGACGGATTGGAGTGGCTGTTCAAATATGACGACATGGATCTGGGCGAACACCATTACGGCCATTTCCTGTCCCGCATCCGAACGGTCGTCATGGGTCGGGCGACCTATGATTTTCTGGCGCGCGATCCTTCTCCCTGGGCCTACGGTGCGCAGCGCGTTATTGTGGTTACCTCCCGGCCGATAGGCTCTCCAAAAGGGCCACTGGAGACGCGCGCAGATGTAGACCTGCTGATTACCGAGCTGCGGGCGTTGGATGATGGCGACGTCTGGATGCTCGGTGGCGGCCAGTTGCAGATGGCTTTTCTGGAGCGAGGCGCGCTCGACGAGCTCGAAATATACATCTTCCCCGAAATCCTGGGGGGCGGCGCTCCCCTGTTTCCGCCAACGCCGACGCCGATCACGCCCAAACTCATTAGTTCAAAGACGATGGAAAGGGGATGTATCCGCCTGCATTACCGCTTCAGCTGAGCGAGGGCCCTCAAGCCGCCCCGATCGTCGTGCGGTGGAGCAGCCGGTCATGCCCGGCATAGCCACCCGTCGCCATGTGCAGGGTGCAGCGATTGTCCCACATCAGCAGCATGCCTTTTTCCCAGCGGTGCCGGTATTGAAGCTCGGCCCGCGTCTGCCAGCGGTAAACCTCCGTCACCAGCTCCCAGCCCTCCGGCTCGCTCATCCCCTCAACGCCGACGATATAGCCCGCGCAGCCAAACAGGCTCTCGCGTCCCGTCTCGGGATGTATACGGATGAAGGGATGCGCCTGCGTTGCCTCGGCCGCCTCCGAATAGCGGATGTCCATGCTGCGCCCGGCATCGCCCGCGCCATACATGCCTTGGGGCGAATAGCCATTGCGCGCCGAATGGATGGCCTTCTTCCCCTCGATCTTCCGGCGTAGATCGCCCGGCATCTCGGCCAGCGCCTTGTACTGGTTGATGAACAGCGTGTCCCCGCCGAGGGGCGGAATTGTGATGCCGTAGAGACAAGTGCCCTGCGGCGGCTTTGCCTGAAAGCTCCAGTCCGAATGCCAGGTTTCGGCAAAGATCGGCGAGGTTTCATCCGCCGCGCGCTTCACCGCGATGATATGTTTGCGCCCCGGGATCGGCGCAATGAACGGATCGTCCCCAAACGGCCCGAAGGTGAGGGTAAAGCGCTCCAGATCATCATCGCTCAGATACTGATCGGGAAAACACACCACCTGATGGTCCAGCCATATCTTGCGGATCTCCGCCGCCAGCTCATCCGAAACCGGCTTTGACAAATCCAGCCCGCGGACTTGCGCGCCACAAGCCATATCTGAAGGGGTTACAGTCAGGGTCATTTTATATTTCCTCCCAATCCCCACCTTACCATGCTCCGCCCAAAGTCCTAGAAGACCCCCATGAGCGATCTTTTTTCCGCCGCTGGTCTTGAGGATGACGCGCCCCGCCCGCTGGCGGACCGGCTGCGCCCGAAAAAGCTGTCAGATGTGGTCGGGCAGGGGCATCTGATCGGCCCGGACGGCCCCATCGGGGCGATGCTGCGCAATAACAGGCTCGTCTCGATGATCCTCTGGGGCCCGCCGGGCGTCGGCAAGACGACGATTGCCCGCCTCCTGGCACAGGAAACCGACCTTGAGTTTGAGGCCCTCTCGGCCATCTTCTCCGGCGTCAAGGATCTGCGCGCCGCCTTCGAGCGCGCCGAGGCCCGCCGCCGCATCGGCAAGGGCACGCTCCTCTTCGTCGATGAAATCCACCGCTTCAACCGCTCCCAGCAGGACGGCTTCCTCCCCTTCGTGGAAAGCGGCACGGTCACCCTCGTCGGCGCCACCACCGAAAATCCGAGCTTTGAGCTGAACGGCGCTTTGCTTTCCCGCTGTCAGGTGATGGTGCTCCGCCGCTTGGAGGATGATGATCTGCGCGAGCTGATGACGCGCGCCGAACAGGCGATGGGCCGCCGCCTGCCTGCCGTGCCCGAAGCGCGCGAGGCTCTCCTCCGCATGGCCGATGGCGACGGGCGCTACCTGCTAAACCTGGTCGAGCAGGCCTATGCCATGCGCGGGGAGCCCGGCCTCCTGAGCCTTGAAGAAATCGCCACCGGCCTGCAAAAACGCGCCGCCGCTTATGACAAAGACCGCGAAGAACATTACAACCTCATCTCCGCCCTGCACAAATCCGTGCGCGGATCAGATCCCGACGCTGCGCTCTACTGGTTCGCGCGGATGCTGGAAGGGGGGGAAGATCCGCTCTTCATCGCCCGCCGTCTCATCCGCATGGCGAGTGAAGATGTTGGCCTTGCTGATCCCACCGCCCTGATGATCTGCGGCGAAGCAGCCCGCGCCTATGAGCGCCTCGGCTCGCCCGAAGGCGAACTGATGCTCGCCCACGCCGTCATTCATCTGGCCAGCGCGCCCAAATCCAACGCCGCTTACGTCGCCTACAAGGCCGCCCGCCGCGCCGCGGCCGAGACGGGCAGCCTGATGCCTCCCAAACACATCCTCAACGCGCCCACCTCGATGATGAAAGACCAGGGCTATGGCGCGGGTTATGTCTATGATCACGATACGGAAGAAGGCGTCTCCGGCCAGAACTACTTCCCCGACGCCATGGGCCGCCCCCAATACTACCCCCCCAAAGGCGCCGGGCGCGAACGCCCCATCGCCGACTGGCTGAAAGAAATCGCCGCCCTCCGCAAATCCCGCCGCGATGAC
>JBKBIZ010000063.1:0-17882 GCA_046293975.1 Hyphomonas sp.
TTTCGGCGTTCCATTCATCCTCGGCAAACTGGAAAAGCCGCCGCCCCTCCGACGCGCCCAGCGGATAGGTCTTGGAAATCTGCTTGCCGTCCATTTCCCACACGCCGATCTTGGCATTGAGATTGGCAATCTCCCCGCTCGCCGGTTTCCAGCCGAGCGAGCCTGACAGGGAAACGACATCGGTCACCCGGGTGAAATCCTCATTGCGCTGTTCCAGCAGGTTGCCCTGCCCATCCTCGATCAGCCGCCAGCCGGCATCGCCTGCCCGTTGCGGCGCGCTGTCGGCCTCCAGGCTCCAGCTCAGCGCGCCCTTGGCGCCCGCCACCGTCAACGTGCCTTCATTCAGCGAGGGCGGCAGGTTTTCCCGCAGGCGGATCTTGTAGCGCCAGGTGCCGTCGGTCGTGCCCACGCCATCGGTGATGACGTTGACCACCTTGCCGCTCAGCCCCGGAATATCGAGCTGCGTGCCATCGAGCACCTCCACCCGCACCACCCGCGCCACCGCAATCCGCCCCAGCGCCGTCTCCGCCCCATTCGACTTGGCCGACACCCGCTGGCCATTGATCAGCACATTGCCGCGCGCCTGGCCAAAGCCGCGATTGCCGCTGTCATCGCTCTGGATCGCAAAGCCGGGAATGCGGCGCACCATGTCGAGCGCGGTGACCGCGCCATATTGGGCAAAGTCTGCCGGCGCGTAGGTGGAACGGTCCGTTCCGCCTGTCACGGCTGCGGGCGCATCGGCCGAAGCAGCCCCCGTCAGCGCAATCGCGGCAAGGCTTCCGAGCAGCAGGGTCTTGAGCAGCATGGGCGTTTCTCCGGTCTTTTTGCCTGGTCCCCCGAGCCAGCCTCTCGCCGCCCGAAATTACCGTTTTTCGTTATCTATTTTCTGCTTATCAATATTGACCACATATGTAGTCAAGCGCTTTTTGAAAAGCCCCACATGATATTTCGGTAATCCGCCGCAAAACTGCCCCGCCCCCGCCTGACACCCGCCGATGTCCGCGTCTTAAGTCACTGTTCACCGCAACACGGCATCAAGAGGCTTGGTGCGCGGCAGTAAGCGGCAGGAGGAGAAGTCCCTATGAAACGGGTAGCAGTGATCTATGGCGGCTGGTCTTCGGAACGGCCCGTCTCCTTGTCCTCCGGCCAGCAGATGGCCACCGCCGCCCGCAGCGCAGGCTATGACGTCACCGAGATCGACGTGACCCGTGACCTCGCCACGCAACTGGCCGAAGCAAAGCCCGACGCCGTACTCAACGGCCTGCATGGCCCCTGGGGCGAAGATGGCTGCGTGCAAGGCATGCTGGAGGTGATGGGCCTCCCCTACTCCCATTCCGGCGTGCTCGCGTCTGCCCTCGCGATGGACAAGCTGAAATCGAAAGCCGTCTACCGCTCCGCCGGCCTCGATGTCGCCGACGACCGTCAGGTCACCCGCGCAGAGGCCGCCGCCGCCCATGCCCTGCCCCCACCTTATGTCATCAAGCCGGTGAATGAAGGCTCCAGCTTCGGCGTGCTGATCGTGCGCGAAGGCGCCAACGCCCCGCCCCAGGAACTGACCGGCCCGAACTGGCGCTATGGCGATTATCTGATGGCGGAAGAATACATCCCGGGCCGCGAGCTGACCGTCGCCGTGCTCGGAGACCGGGCGCTCGCTGTCACCGAGATCACGACCTTAAGGGACTATTACGACTTTGATGCAAAATACGCGGCTGGTGGATCAAAACATGTGATCCCGGCAGACCTGCCTGCACAAGTGACGAAGGCGGCGATGGACGCCGCCCTGCTCGCGCACAAGGCTCTTGGCTGTCGCGGCGCAACACGTTCGGACTTCCGCTATGACGAAAAGAAGGACCGGCTCGTGATCCTCGAAACCAATACCCAGCCCGGCATGACGCCGACCTCGCTCGTCCCCGAGCAGGCCGCTTATGTGGGTATGAGCTTTGAAGATCTCGTTGCCTGGATGATCGAGGACGCCTCATGCCAAAGATAGAGCGTAACCAGACCGTTCCCGGCCGCCGCCGCGCGCCCGCTACCCTGATTGATGATACCACCGGCGAGGAAGTGCGCGTTTCCTCGGTGATCTTCGGCATCGTGTTGCTGATCGCCATCCTCGTCGCCACCGCCGCCTGGATGGGTGGGTCGATGTCGCAGATCGGTTCACGCTTTGGCGGCTTCATGGATGATAGCGCGCGGATCGTCGGCGTGGATGTGCGCTCTGTTTCCGTCATCGGCCTGGAACTGAACCCCGCGCTGGCCGATGAAGTGCGCGCCGCCGCGATGATCGAGCCGGGCGAGAACATGTTCCGCGCAGACCCCTATGTCATCCGCCGCCGCGTCGAATCCACCAAGAACGTTCTCAACGTCCGTGTACACCGTCTCTGGCCCGGCCAGGTCGTGATCCTCGCCGAGGCCGCTGAACCCGTCGCCCTCTGGCATGACGGGCGCGACTGGAAAGTCGTCGATGGCCTTGGCCGCATCCTGCCCGACGCAAAGGCAGACGATCATGGCCACCTCCTGCGCCTGGCCGGTGCCGGCGCGGCTGAAGCGGCCCCGCAGCTCACCCGCGCGCTCGCCGCCTCGCCCGACATCAATGACCGCGTTGCCGTGGCCACCCGCGTCGGCGATCGCCGCTGGGACATGCGCCTGATCAGTGGCGTGACTGTTCGCCTGCCCGAGGACGAAGCGCTGGAGCCTGCGCTCGACCGCCTCGCCAAGCTACAGGTGCGCACCGCCCTCACCCAGCGCCCGCTCGACATGATCGACCTGCGCTCGCGCGGCCGCGTCTATCTGCGCGTCTCTGAAGAGGCAAAACTGGCCACCCCACTCACCCCTCGAGGCGAGCGTACCTGATGGCAAACCTATCGGCAAAACGCCTCGCCCGCCTCCAGAGCCAGCGCGCCGGCACCGTGGCCGCGCTCGATATCGGCTGTTCGAAAACCACCTGCCTCATCGGGCGCCCCGATGGTTCGGGCCCGCGCCGGATGCAGATCCTGGGCGCCGGCCGCCAGCAGACGCGCGGCTATAATGGCTCGGGCATCACCGATATGGACGGCCTGGAACGCACCATCCGCGTCGCCGTCGAGGACGCCGAGCGCGAAGCGGGCGAGCCGATCAGCGAAGTGATCCTCGGCATCAGTGGCCCGCAGGTTGTCTCCTGCCTCGTCGAAGCCCAGATCGAACCGGGCGGACGCGCGATCACCGCGCGCGATGTGCGCCGTCTCCACGCGCAGGCCATTGCCCGCGTGCCGCAGAAGAATTCAGACGTGCTCGCTGCCTGGCCGGTCGTCTACACACTGGACCGCGCCGCCGGACGCGTGCGCCAACCTGTCGGCATGATCGCCAATACGCTGCATGTCCGCATGGCCGTCATCACCGCGCCCAAATCGATTGTCCGCAATCTGATCGAGTGCCTCGGCCGCGCGCATCTGGGCTACACCAAGCTCGTCCCCTCCCCCATCGCCTCGGGCCTTGGCACGCTTATCGAGGACGAGCTTGAGAATGGCACGATCTGTATCGACATGGGCGCCGGGGTCACGGCTGTCTCCGTCTTCCTCAATGGCGCGCCTGCCTGGCTTGGCCTTGTGCCCGCCGGCGGCCAGCATGTCACCGCAGACCTCGCCCAGGGCCTTGGCACCACCTTTGCCGCCGCCGAGCGCATCAAGACCGTTCACGGCACAGCCGACCTGGAAGGCCCCGGCCTGGCCGAGCGCGTCGAGGCTGCCCGTCTTGGCGATGATGGCCGCCTGCACGCCGTACGCACCGAACGCGGCGAGATCGCCCGCATCATCGCGCCGCGCATCGAGGAAACCTTTGAACTCGTGGCGCAGCTGCTTGAAACCAGCGATGTGCGCAAAGTCCTCCCCCACCGCGTCGTGCTGACGGGCGGAGCAAGCCAGCTTCCCGGTATCCGCGAAGTCGCCAGCCGCTATCTGCGCGCGCCGGTGCGCCTTGGCCGCCCGGTGATTGCTGAATTTCTCGGCGAAGCACTGGCAACACCGGCTTTCTCCACCGCGTCGGGCCTGATACTCTATCCGGAGTTGGGGTTTGCAGATGCCGCGCGGGCTGGCGTGACATCAACAGAGGACACTGCCGGATCAGGCACTTTGGTGAATACAGCGCTGCGTTGGCTGAAGGAAAATTTCTAACGAAACTTTCACTCAAAAGTTTCTGACGCCATCCACATTCACTTAAGCGTTTTTTAGCCCCGCCACGCGATGGTGGGCGCTCATACGGCCCGGCGGGACGCGAAATTGTGAGAACAGGCGCACGATGACCCAGGAACTCAGACCCAGAATCGTCGTTTTTGGCGTAGGCGGTGCCGGCGGCAACGCCGTCGACAACATGATCGAGGCAAACCTGCAAGGCGTGGAGTTTGTGGTTGCCAATACCGACGCCCAGGCCCTCGCCCGCTCACGCGCCGAACTGAAACTCCAGCTTGGCCTGGAGACCACCGGCGGCCTCGGCGCTGGCGCGCGGCCTGAAATTGGTGCCCGCGCTGCCGAAGAGTCGATTGACGAAATCCGCCTTCACCTTGACGGCGCCCATATGGTCTTCATCGCAGCCGGCATGGGCGGCGGCACCGGCACCGGCGCCGCGCCCGTCATCGCGCGCGCCGCTCAGGAAATGGGCATCCTCACCATTGCCGTGGTGACCAAACCCTTCGGCTTTGAAGGCAGCCACCGGATGAAGCTCGCCGAAGACGGCCTGGCGCGCATCCGCAGCCATGTCGACACCATGATCGTCGTGCCCAACCAGAACCTCTTCCGCATCGCCAATGACCGCACAACCTTCGCTGACGCCTTCCGCATGGCTGATGACGTGCTGTATAACGGCGTGCGCGGCATCACCGATCTCATCGTCATGCCCGGCCTGATCAATCTCGACTTTGCAGACGTCGGCGCCATCATGCGCGGCATGGGCACAGCTCTCATGGGCATGGGCGAAGCCACCGGCGAAACCCGCGCGCTCGACGCCGCCCGCGCCGCCATCGACAATCCCCTGCTGGATGATGTCACGATCCGCGGTGCCAAGGGCGTGCTGATCAACATCACCGGCGGCTATGACATGACCCTGTTCGAGCTTGATGAAGCCGCCAACGAAATCCGCCGCGAGGCAGATCCTGAAGCCAACATCATCATCGGTTCTGCCTTCGATACAGAGATGGAAGGCCGCATCCGCGTCTCCGTGGTCGCTGCCGGCCTTGATGAAGCTGCCCGCCGCCTGCCTGCCGCCCAGCCGGCCACTGGCAGTGTGCGCCAGCCTGTCGCCGCCCCGGTCGAGGAAGCGCCCGTCGCTGCCGATCCCGTGATCGAGATCGCGGCATTGCTGGAAACAGTCGCGGAAACAGACACTGCTGAAGAGGATACGGCGGCCCCGGCCTTTGCCGAGGAAGACGATCACCGCCCTGTGGTCATCACGCGCCCTCTGCCGGTCGCCGCAAAGACCGTTATGGCCGAAGACGAGGAAGATGCGCCCGGCCCGATGCCGGCTGTCTTCTCCGACCGGAAAGACGCTCCGGCGCCCGACCGTCCCAGCCGCGAGGCCCCTTCGGCCGGCTTTGCCAACCTCTTCGGCTGGCGCCGCCCGACACCTCAGGGCCAGAATGACACCAGCGATGTGCCCGCTGTCCCCGCCCAGATCGTCACCTCGCCGGACGACCATCCCAAACCGGCCCCGTTCGACGACGCCGATCTCGAAATCCCGGCCTTCCTGCGCCGGTCCGCCAACAACTGATCTTTATCTGTGACGGCAGCCCGCCCGGACCCCTGCGTCCGGGCGTGTCCCGTTTTGTCCTGGATTGTCCCGGATTGTCCCGGGCTTGGCACTTTGAGACGCAGTGTGTCTCTGTGGTGACAGCTTTTGTTACACAAATGTCCCTATATTTTTCAAGGCACTGCCCCATCAGGCGTCCCATCTTGTAACAACACGCAATAACCCGTGTTTTGATGCTTTCCCCTACCCTTGCCAAATGGATTTCAAAGGCTGCCACGGGTGCAGCCGCCAGTCAGGTGTCAGGGCTCATGGTCGACATGCAACATACGCTCGCAAAAGCCGTCAGCTGCGCCGGTGTCGGCGTGCATAGCGGCGTGCGCGCCCGCCTGAACCTACGCCCAGCCCCTGTAAACACAGGGATTGTATTCCTGCGCACGGACATCCCCAAAGGCAAAGGCCTCGTCCCCGCCCATGCCGAAACCGTCAGCGACACCCAGCTGGGCACCACGATCAGCAACGACTATGGCGTGTCCGTCGCCGTCGTCGAACACCTGCTGGCCGCCATTGCGGGCCTGGGCATCGACAACCTCATCATCGAAATCGACGCCGCCGAAGTCCCGATCATGGACGGCTCCTCCTCGGTCTTCTACGAAATGATGATGCTGGCTGGCCTCAAGGCCCAGGGTGCCCTGCGCCGCCGCATCCGCGTGCTGGAGACTGTGGAAGTGGTAGAGGGGCCAAAGCGCGCCTCGCTCTCTCCGGTCGCCGATGACAGCCTTACCATGCGCGCCCGCATCGAATACACCGACCAGACCATCGGTGTTCAGCAGATGGCCCTGCGCCTCGTGCCGGGCAGCTTTGCCCGTGACCTCGCCTTTGCCCGCACCTTCGGCTTTGCCCGCGATGTCGACATGCTGCGCGCGATGGGCCTTGCTCGCGGCGGCTCGCTGGAAAACGCGGTCGTAATTGATGATGACGGCGTGATGAACCCCGAAGGCCTGCGCGTCGAGGATGAGTTCATCCGCCACAAGATGCTCGACGCCGTGGGCGACCTGATGCTCGCCGGCGCGCCGATTGCCGGGGCCTATGACGCGGTCCAGCCTGGCCACGGCATCAACAACAAGCTGGTGCGCGCGCTGCTCGCAAACCCTTCTGCCTGGTGCTGGGAAGAAGCGGGCAATCCCGCTGAGCTCGCCGAGAATGTTCGCGCAGCGGTCTGATCCTTCCCTTCATATCAGGGCAATCGCCGCCTCAAGCCTGCCCCGTCACCCCGCCATCCGGGTGCAACTCGGTCGTCCCGGCAGTCTCACCTGACACCTCATCCCCATCGCCATTGCCGGACAGGGACCGTATCAGCGCCATCAGGTGCGTACGCACCCGGTCGTCCTCAATGCGGGAAAAGTTGCGAACAAGCTCGATCACGGCCCGCGACGAGCTTCCGGGCGCATCAGCGGCTTCGGGAATACCGAAAAACCAGCCCGGCAGGACTTCCAGCACTTCGGCAATCTGTGCCAGACGCCCGGCGCTGATCCGGTTGGCGCCGGTCTCGTACTTCTGGATCTGCTGATAGGAAATCCCCAGCGCGTCAGCGACCTGGTCCTGCGTCAGTCCGAGCAGAATACGCCGGCGGCGCATCCGTTCCCCGACCTGGCGGTCCACCTGGGTTGCATCACTCAGTTTGACCGGTCTCATGGCAGTCCCTGCCTGTGCCAACGGGTTACTGGATACGCGCTGCCTGCTTCAGGCGGCTGAAAACGATCCCTCGCAAACCCTAGCTAGAGCGTAGCTCCCCCGCGGCAAGGGCGCGCTCTTGTACGCCAGATGACAAACGGCCTTGGAAACCCCGTACAATCCGGTCTAATCAAGCTGACGAAACGTTCTGACAGCGCGAGGCCGCACTGCATGCCGAAACTGACGCCCCTTCCCCTCGTGATTCTCGCCAGCGCCCTGCTGGTTACGGCTTGCGCGTCAAACCGCCGGAATCCTGAGCTTGCCTATGTCGAGCGCCCCGTAGAGCAGCTCTACAATCAGGGAACCGACCGGCTCGATCGCCGCGACTACGCGCGGGCCAAGCTGTTCTTCGAGGAAGTCGAGCGCCAGCACCCCTATTCGGAATGGGCGCGCCGCGCGATGGTCATGTCGGCCTATGCCTCCTATCGCTCGCGCGACTACACGACCTCGGTTTCTGGTACGCAGCGTTATCTTTCGCTGCACCCGGGCGGCTCGGAGGCCGAATACGCCTACTATCTGATCGCCCTCAATCATTTCGACCAGATCACCGATGTCGGCCGCGACCAGGCCACCACGGAAAGCGCGCGCAACGCCTTGCTGGAAGTAATCCGCCGCTTCCCTGAAAGCGAATACGCCCGTGACGCGCGCGTAAAACTCGACATGGTCAACGACCAGCTCGCCGGCAAGGAAATGACCATCGGGCGCTGGTATCTGCGCACGAACCAGACCCTCGCTGCCGTCAACCGCTTCCGCAAGGTCGTCACCGACTACCAGACGACCTCTCACTCCGAAGAAGCGCTGCACCGGCTTGTCGAAGCCTATCTGACCCTGGGCCTGCGCGATCAGGCGCTCGTTGCCGGCGCCACGCTCGGCCACAACTATCCAGGTGGCAACTGGTATCAGATGAGCTACCGGCTGCTGACCGATGAGGGGCTGAACCCGGAAACCGTCGACGAACCAACACGCCGGTCCTTCCTGCAACGGCTCATTCCCGGCGGGAAGTGACCGCCCGGGCGCTGCCTGAACTCAAACGCGCCCCCACGTCCGGCTCAGGCCTCGCCAATCAGGGCGAGCCATTCGTCTTCGCTCATCACGCTCAGCCCAAGCTGCTCGGCCTTGGCAAGCTTTGAACCCGCGCCCGGCCCGGCGACCACGATATCGGTCTTTGCCGAGACCGACCCGGCGACCTTCGCGCCCAGCGCGCTCGCCCGCGCCTTGGCCTCGTCCCGCGTCATCTTCTCCAGCGTCCCGGTGAACACCACCGTCTTGCCAGTCACCGGGCTGCCGGTCGCGGCCGGGATTTCGTCCTCCACCTCGACCTCTTCGAGCAGCGCCGCCAGCATCTCGCGATTATGCGGCTCGCCCTCAAACGCCATCAGCGACCGCGCCGCCGCCTGGCCAATGCCATCAATCCCGATCAGCTCATTATAGGCTTCGCTCTCCACGCCGCCCTCCTCGGCCGCCTTCACCGCCGCCCAGAAGCTCTGCCAACTGAGGAAACTGCGCGCAAACTGCGCCGACGTCGTCTGCCCCACATAGCGAATGCCGAGGCCATTGAGAAACCGCGCAAAAGGCACCTTCCGGCGCGCATCAATCGCGCTGTAGAGCTTCTTCGCAGACTGCGCGCCAAACCCCTCCCATTCCTCCAGCGGCGGCAGGCCGGCGGCCTCGATATTCCTCTTCAGGCGGAAGATGTCCTGCGGCGCTTTCACCGCGCCCTTCTCATGGAAAAGGATCACCTGCTTCTCGCCGAGCCCGTCAATATCAAGCGCCTTGCGCGAGACAAAATGTTTGAGCCGTTCCACCGCCTGCGCCGCGCAGATCAGCCCGCCGGTACAGCGCCGGCGCACATCGGCGCGGCCTGCGTCATCAATTTCGCGCACTGCCGCCGAACCGCAGACCGGGCACACATCCGGCATCGCCCAGGGCGGGCCCTCCCCCGCCTCGACCACGCGCAGCACCTGCGGGATCACGTCGCCCGCCCGCTGGATTTCCACCTTGTCACCGGGCTTCACGCCAAGGCGCGCGATCTCGTCCTCATTGTGCAGCGTCGCGTTCGAGACAACCACCCCGCCCACCGTCACCGGCTCCAGCCGCGCCACTGGCGTCAGCGAGCCCGTCCGCCCGACCTGAATGTCGATGCCGAGCAGCGTAGTAACGGCCTTTTCGGCCGGAAACTTGTGCGCAATCGCCCAGCGCGGCGCGCGGCTGACAAAACCCAGCCGCTGCTGCCAGTCCAGCCGGTCAACCTTATAGACCACCCCGTCAATATCATATTCAAGGCCCGCCCGCTCCGCCTCGATCTCCTTATAATAGGCGATGATTTCCTCAACCGTCTCGATACGGATCATACGGGGATTGGTAACAAAGCCCCAATCGGCAAATGCCGTCACCGCGTCAAACTGGGTCGGCGCAAACGGCTCGCTCGCCGCCGCCCAGGCATAGGCAAAGAAACGCAAAGGCCGCGCTTTGGTGATCTCGATATCGAGCTGGCGCAGGCTTCCGGCCGCCGCATTGCGCGGATTGGCAAACACTTTGCGGCCCGCTTCAGCCTCCCTTGCGTTGAGGTCGGCAAAGGCAGACTTGGCCATATAGACCTCCCCGCGCACCTCGATCCGCTCCGGCCAGCTCTTGCCCTTCAGCGTCTCCGGAATGTCAGATAATGTGCGGGCGTTCGCCGTCACATCCTCGCCGGTCTGCCCATCCCCGCGCGTGGTCGCGCGCGTGAGTTTTCCCTTCTCATAGGTCAGGCTGAGCGAGAGCCCGTCAATCTTCGGCTCGGCGGTAAAGGCGAGCGTCTCTTCAGGCGGAAGACCCAGAAACCGCCGGATGCGGACGGCAAAATCTGCCACATCTTCATCCGTGAACGCATTGTCGAGCGAGAGCATCGGCGCGCCATGCCGCGCCTTGGCAAAGCCCTCGCTTGCTTCGGCGCCGACCCGGTCGGTAGGCGAATCCTCCCGCTTCAGCGCCGGGAAGCGCGCCTCAATCGCAAGGTTGCGCTGACGCAGGGCGTCATACGCGGCGTCGGTCAGCTCCGGCGCGTCATTCTGATAATAGGCCGCGTCCGCGTCCGCGATTGCCCGGGCGAGCCGTTCCAGTTCCGCGGCCGCGTCTGCCTCGCTCAGCGCCTCGACTGGTTTCTCCCCGCTCATGCATCCTCCATCAGCCTCCCTGCCGCCGCGCGCGCTTCATCGGTAATTTCCGCGCCCGACAACATGCGGGCAATTTCTTCCCGCCGTCCGCTCGCATCTAGCAAGCTGAGGGTGGTCCCGCCAGCCTCTGGCGGCTTCTCGATCAGCCAATGCCCGTCCGCTGCCGCCGCAACCTGTGGACTATGCGTCACCGCAAACACCTGCCGCGTGCGCGCCAGATGCTCGAACCGCTCACCGATGGCCGCCGCCACCGCCCCGCCCACGCCCTGATCGGCCTCGTCAAAGATCAGCGTGCCCGCGCTGCCCGCTTCGGCCAACGCACATTTCAGCGCCAGCGACACCCGCGCCAGCTCCCCGCCCGAAGCCACCTTGCGCAGCGCGCCAAAACCCGCCCCCGGATTGGTCTCGGCCTCAAACTCCACCCGCTCCGCCCCGGCCGCGCCCGCCTCAGCCTCGGTCAGCGGGATCAGCGCCACGCGGATCGTCGCCCTGCCCAGCTTCAGCGGCACAAGCTCAGCGGCAATCGCCGCCTCCAGCCGCCCGGCCGCGCCCCGGCGCGCCTCGCTCAGCCGGTGCGCGGCGCCATGCCAGCGCGCCCGCGCCGCGCTTTCGGCCGCTTCAGCCTTCTTCAGATCGCTGTCGCCCGCCTCAGCCAGATTGAGCCGCGCGCGCAACGCCTCCAGCCTTGCCGGCAAGAGCTCCGCCTCGCCGCCATATTTCCGCGCCGCTGCGCGCAGTGCAAAAAGGCGTGCTTCAACCGCGTCAAGATTCCCGGATGCTTCGGGCAAAGCCGAGAGCCGCGCCACGGCAATCTCTGCCTCGCGCACTTCGATCAACGCCCGCTCTATCGCTTCGGCTGCGGCCCGCGCCGCCAGCGCCAGCGCGCCCTCCCCGGTCTCGAAGCCCGGCAGCCGGCAGATACGCTCTGCCGCCCGCGCCGCCTTGCCGAGCGCCGCTTCCGAGCCGCCTTTGGCGAGCGCCTCTTCAGCTTCCGACACAGCCTCCTGCACGCGTTCAGCCTGCATCAGCCGCATACGTTCTTCGGCCAGCCGCTCGGCCTCGCCCATCTGCGGCGCCAGGCGCTCAAGCTCCTCCACCGAGGCTTCCAGCCATTCGCGCGCTTCCCGCGCGGCGGTCTGCTCGGCCTTAAGCGTCTCCCGCGCCGCCCGCGCCGCGTCCAGCGCCTGCCAGGCACCGGCGCATTCAGCCAGCAGCGCCTCATTGCCCGCAAACTGATCCAGCAGCCGGCGATGGGAAGACGGCCGCATCAGGCTGGAGGCAGCATGCTGGCCGTGAATTTCCACCAGCAGGTCGCCCGCTTCGGCCAGCAGCGCCGCACTGACCGGCTGGTCATTGATAAAGCCGCGCGCCGGACCCTGCGCCCGTACCACGCGCTTCAGCGTCAAGGTCTCGCCCGGCTCTGTGCCCACACCCTGCGCCTGTAGCAGCGCCCAGACCGGGTGATCCCGCGCCACGTCAAACTCGGCGGCCACGCTCGCCTGATCGGCGCCCGCGCGGATGGCCCCGCGATCGGCTGGCCCGCCCAGGGCGAGCGCGATCGCGTCCAGAATGATGGATTTCCCCGCGCCGGTTTCCCCGGTCAGGGCGGTGAAGCCTTCCCCCGGCGAAAGATCGAGCCGGGAGATAAGCACGAATTCACGGATAGAGACTGAGAGCAGCATGAAGGGATCATAGCATGAGAACAAAATAGGAACAACTAGATTCATGGGCTTGCACATAATCACGGCTTGGCCCCATCTTCTTACCAAGGCGCCACGGGGAAGCGTGCATCAGGAGGCGGGGTGAAGATCGCTCACACCCAGATCATAACGTTCCTGAAGGGACCGGGCCTGAAGGGAGCGGGGCTAGCTTTCGCCGCGCTCCTGATTCTGTGTTTCTGGTATATCGGGGCGGCCTGGCTGTCGGCCAAGTTCCCGACCCAGGGGCGCGCGCAGCTGCCTGCCCCCGGAGAGCCAGCCACCTATCTCTGCGAAGCCCCCTTCCATACCGATATTGCCCTGCCGCTTTACGATCCGCTGTTCGACTGGTCTGCGGAACTGAAGGATGAACTGCCCGCCTGGCTGCCGCCGGACACATATATCCTCTTCGGCTGGGGCGATTCTGTTTTCTTCACGCGCGTTCTCCAGCCTGAGGACATGACCCTCGCCCGCGTCGTCACCGCCCTTGCCGGGCTCAACGACACGGCCGTCCGGATCGTGCCGGTCGATGGCCGCTCGGTCGACGATTTCTGTGAGCCCATTACCGTCGACGGTGAAGGCAGGCAGGCCCTGATTGCCCATATCCGCGACACCTTCCGGCACGATTCAGACGGCGAGCTGCGCATGATCCCGACCCCGGTTCCCGGTGAAATCCTGGTCAAGGCCAAGGGCCGCTACAGTATTTTCAACACCTGTAATCAGTGGACCGCCGCAGCGCTGGGCAAGGCAGGCCTGCCGCGTGCTCTTTTCGCGCCGCTGGCAGGCAACGTTACGTCACCCTTGCAAGGGGCGTATGAGGCGCGTACCGAGGAGGTAACTCTATACAACTAGATTAATGGGAGGAAATAGCATGATTGGTCCAAATGGCCGCCCCTGCCCGGAATGGTTTGCAAAGCCTCAGCTCGGCATCTTCATCCACTGGGGCATGTTCACCATCCCTGCATGGGCCCCGCGCGGCCGCGCCATTCATGAACTCCACGGCGAAGACTATTATATGAGCGCCGTCATGACCCCCTATTCGGAATGGTATGACAATGCTGTCCGCGTCGAGGGCAGCGAAACCCGCAAACGCCATCTGGAGCTCTATGGCGACAAGCCGTATGCGGACTTCCGCCCGGAATTCGATGCCCTGTCCCAGGCATTCGATGCCAATGAGTGGGCCGATTTCTTCGTCGAATGCGGCGCCACCCACTGCGTCTTCGTCACCAAGCATCATGATGGCTATTGCCTCTGGCCCACAGAGGTCGAAAATCCCCACCGCCCTGGCTGGCACAGCGCGCGAGACTTTGTCGGCGAGCTGGCAGATGCCGTCCGCGCGCGTGGCCTGCGCTTTGGCCTCTACTATTCCGGCGGCCTCGACTGGACCTTCCGCGACACACCCATCGCCAATATGGGCGACATGTTCGCCGCCGTGCCGACCGAGCAGGACTACCGGGAATACGCCCTCGCCCAGGCGAAGGAACTGATCGACCGCTACAAGCCGTCGATCTTCTGGAACGACATCTGCTGGCCCAATGGCGAGGATGTGCCCGTTCTGCTCGACTATTATTACAAGGCCGTGCCTGACGGGGTCACCAATGACCGCTGGTTTGCTGCCGAAGACTTCTTCAATTCCCTGCGCGATCCCGCCACGCTGAAGGGGTTCAACGATACCATGAAGGAACGCTCCGCAGGCGGAAAGCAGGAAGAAATGCCCGCGCCTTTCGCCGATTATCGCTGCGTCGAATTCGGGCTCGGTGTCGTACCCAAGGACCATAAATGGGAAGCCTGCCGCGGTCTTGGCCTCGGCTTTGGCTACAACTCCGCAGAGATCCCGGAAGACTATATGACACGTCAGGAAGTGATCGACCTCTATGAGGACGTCACCTCAAAGCGCGGCAACCTCCTGATCAATATCGGCCCCCTCGCCGATGGCTCGATCCCCGACTTGCAGAAAACGCCTCTGCGCGCCCTCGGCCAGCATCTCAAAACCTGATCTGCGCTTCCTCCCGGATAGCGAAACGCCTCCGATGGTCTCATCGGAGGCGTCTTTTTGGCGGATGCTGCTGACGAAATCAGATCTTCGCGCACGCCTTCTTCAGCCAGTCCTTGGCCTCGCCATCGAGCTTGCGGCCGAGCACCTTAACGACGCGCTTATGGTAGTCGTTCACCCACCTGCGTTCCTCTCTGGAGAGCAGCTTGACGTCGATGAGATCCCGGCTGAGCGGCGCAAAGGTCAGGCATTCAAAGCCCAGCATCGCAATCTCGCCGCCCGGAATATCCTCCGCCGGCGTTACATATTGCAGATTCTCGATCCGGATGCCGTAACCGCCCGCCTTGTAGAAGCCCGGCTCATTCGACACGATCATCCCCGGCATCAGCGGCACAGGGTTCCACGGCTTGGCGATCCGGTGGGGGCCTTCATGCACCCCCAGATAAACGCCAACGCCGTGGCCGGTGCCGTGCTGGTAATCCAGCCCCGCCTGCCACAAGGCATGGCGCGCCAGCACGTCCAGATGCGTGCCCGTCGTGCCCGGCGGGAAGCGCACGGTCGCCAGCGCGATATGCCCCTTCAGCACGCGGGTATAGTTCGCGCGCATTTCCTCCGTAGGCTCACCAATGGGAACCGTGCGGGTCACATCCGTGGTGCCATCAAGGAACTGCCCGCCCGAATCGATCAGGAACAGCGTGCCCCGGTCGAGCTTGCGGTTGGAGGCCGTCGAAACCCGGTAATGGGGCAGCGCGCCATTTGGTCCGGCCCCGGAGATCGACGGAAAAGAAAGGTCATTGAGCCCGCCAAGCTCTTCGCGGAACGCTTCGAGCTTCATCACCGCGTCAATCTCGGTCACCTCGCCGCTCTGCGCTTCAGTGTCCAGCCAGTGCAGGAACCGCGTCAGCGCAATCCCGTCGCGCGCATGGGCCGCCGTCGTGCCCTTGATCTCCGCCTCATTCTTGCACGCCCGCGGCAACGCCACCGGGTCGCGCTGGCGCAGGATCGTCGCCCCGGCCTCCTTCAGCGCGTCAAAGAACCAGGCCGACGCCACATCCGGGTCAAGGCTCACCGTCTTGCCCGCAAGGCTCTTCAGCCCCTCGCCCAGCTTGCTCAGAGGACGGAGCGTTACCTGATTGCCCAGATGCCGGCGCAGCGCGCCATCGGTCTTTTCCTCGTCAATGAACAGCTCCGCCGACCCATCCGCCTTGAGGATCGCCCGGCCAAGCGGCAGCGGCGTACAGCTGACATCCCCGCCCCGGATATTGAACGCCCAGGCGAGCGAGGCCGGCGAGGTCAGCACGGCCGCGTCTGCCCCGTCGCGGGCCAGCTGCGCGCCCACCGCTTCGAGCTTGTCGGTATGGGCAACCCCCGCATGCTTCACGCTATGGGCCACCACCTTCGCCATCGGCTGGGACGGGCGGTCTGTCCAGGCCGCGTCAATCGGGTTTTCGGCAACCGCCACCAGCTCCGCCCCGGCCTTGCCCGCCGCCGCCGCCAGCGCGGCCACATCATTCGGGCTCATCAGGCGCGGATCATATCCCACCTTCTTGCCTGCAAGGCTCTGCTGGGCAAGCCAGCCAAACGCGCCCGGATCAGGAATGCCCACCACCTCAAACAGTGCCGGGTCAGTCTGGTCAGCGGCTTGCAACGTGTAGCGCCCATCGGCAAACAGCACGGCCTTGTCCGTAAACACAAAGCCCGCACCAAACGAGCCGGTAAACCCGCTCGCCCAGGCCAGGCGCTCATTGGCGTCGGGCAGGTATTCATTCTGGTATTCATCGTCATGGGGCACGTAGAGGCCATCAAGGCCCTGGCGCTCAAGTTCACGGCGAAGAAGCGGAAGATGGGCCCGGCCGTCCTGCGGCCCACCCTTGATGTCGAATGTCTGTCTCATGCCTCCATCATAGCGCCATCTCGCCCGATCGGAAAGCAAGCGAGCTATGCAAATGCGCATGCAAAAACGTCACATTCCATACTGTTTTGTTTAGCTCGCACCCTATATAGGCCGCACACAAACATTGCTGCGCCGCAGCAAAATAAGCATTAACAAGGTATTAACAATGAAAACCGAAATCAACCTCTCGCCAGACGCCGATATGGTGATCGAGAGCGTCCTGCGCCCAGCAATGGACACGGCCCCTGCCCGCCCTGCTGCTCAGGAAACCGCCCGCAACGCCCTCGTCCGCCTGAATATCCTGGCCCGCCGCCAGGAACGCTGGGATCGCCGCGCCGCGCGCGCCTGATCCTTCACGTCATCGACTGCCGTTCCACCCCCCTCAGGCCCCCACCTGAAGAACGGTAGCTGAGATCGCCCGGAAGCGCTCCCCTCCTCCCAGCGCCCCGGCGCGATCCCCTCCCCGCCCATCCCCTTCCCGGGATGGGCTGGAGGGTAAATCCCGCCTACGGAGTATTCAGGCTTCAGGGACGTCTTTCTTCCGGAACACCAGCGTCGACCAGCCATCCCGCTTGATGCGTTTCTGAAAGAGGAGGTTATGCCCCTCATAGGCAGCCCGCACAGGCTCGGCCTGATGGTGCAGCAGCCCTGATAGAATGATCACCGCGCCCGGCGCCGAGAGCCGCTCGATCTCCCCGGCCAGCCCGATCAGCGGCTTCATCAGGATATTGGCAAACACCGTATCATAAGGCCCCGCCTGCCGGATCGCCGGATTATTCGCCCCGCGCACATGGTGCACGAAGAAGCGGCTGACATGGTTCTTCCTGGCGTTCTCGCGCGCCACGAACACCGAGTCCCGGTCAATGTCGGTGCCCACGGCCAGCTCCGCGCCGACCTTCAAAGCCGAAATCGCCAGCACGCCCGATCCCGTCCCCAGGTCCAGCACGCGCCCCGGCTTGCGATGCCGCCGCGCCTCGGCGAGTGCCAGCAGGCAGCCCAGCGTCGTGCCATGATGGCCCGTGCCAAAGGCCGGCCCCGCCTCGATCAGCACCGCGATCTTGCCCGGCGAAGAGGCTTTGAGCGCATGGCTGCCGACCACCACAAACGGCCCGGCATTGACCGGCGGCAGCCCTTCGAGCGACAGGGTCACCCAGTCGCGCTCGACAATCTCCTCGATCCGCGCGGTCAACTCCGGGGCGGCTTCCTCGATGACGGCGACGCATTCCTCGGCCTCGTCCATCGTTTCGCAGAAGGCATCGAGCCGCCAGGCGCCGCGCGCATCTTCCTTGGCATCGACCGCGCCTGCGGGCGAAGGGTCCGCCCAGGCGAGCGCATCCCATGCCGTTTCCACTGGCCCCCGCGGGCCTCTTGCCGTGATCTGATACATGGCGCGGCGCTTAGCAGGCTGCCCCGCGAATGGGAAGCGGCCACGAGAGGCGCGCCTGCCACACCCTATAACTATATGTAACACAACCTTTGCGGGCTCCCGGCGTTGTAACAGTACAAGCAACTCAGAAGGAGGCTTTCACATGCCCACCCCTAACGGACATACCAGCGCCATTCCCGCCAGCCGCACGATCGGCACCACCGTCTACAACACGGCCGGCGACAAGATCGGCAAGGTCGAAGACGTGATGCTCGACAAGCTCGACAATTCCATCCTTTACGCCGTTGTCGGCTTCGGCGGCTTCCTGGGCATG
>JBKBIZ010000064.1:0-17866 GCA_046293975.1 Hyphomonas sp.
GGTTTTTTCAATGGCGGTGTTCAAGGCTGGCCCTTTCCGTGTTACGCGCCCGAACTCTCATCGGAGACACGAGAACATGAGCGATTACAAGTCGGAATTCCTGCGCGAGCTCAGCTGGCGCGGCTTCATCAAGGACACGACTCACAAGGCTGAGCTCGACGCCTATTGTGCGGCAGGGAACCCGGTTGCTTATGTGGGCTATGACGCGACCGCTGACAGCCTGCATGTCGGCCATCTGATGACGATCATGATGCTGCGCATCCTGCAACGGCATGGCGGCAAGCCGGTGGCGCTGATGGGCGGGGGCACGACCAAGATCGGCGACCCGACCGACAAGGAGAAGTCCCGGCCCGTACTGACCGATGACCAGATCGCCGCCAATATGGCTGGCATCAAACAGGCTTTCCTGCCCTTCATCCGGTTTGGCGACGGCGCCAATGACGCGATCATGGTCAATAATGACGACTGGCTCGGCAAGCTTGGCTATATCGAGATGCTGCGCGCGGTGGGGACGTATTTCACCATCAATACGATGGTGAAGCAGGACACTGTTGCGAGAAGGCTGGCGGCTGAGCAGCCCTACACGTTCCTCGAATTCAATTACCTCCTGATGCAGTCCTATGACTTTCTGGAGCTGTTCCGGCGGCATGGCTGCCGGATGCAGCTGGGCGGATCGGACCAATGGGGAAACATTCTGGGCGGGGTCGATCTCATCCACAAGGTGGAGGGCGGGGGTGCTTTTGGCCTGACTGCGCATCTTGTGACGACCTCTTCGGGCGTGAAGATGGGCAAGACGGTGGGCGGGGCCGTGTGGCTGAACGCCGACCGGAAGAGCCCGTATGAATACTGGCAGTTCTGGCGCAACACCGAGGACGCGGACGTGGGCAAGTTCCTGCGGCTGTTTACTGACCTCGGCCGTGAGGAGATTGAGCGACTGGAGGCGCTTCAGGGCGCTGAGATCAATGACGCGAAGATCGCGCTGGCGAATGCGGCCACCACGCTGTTGCATGGGGCGGAGGCGGCGGCGGAGGCTGAGGCAGCGGCGAAGGCTGTGTTCGGGGCGGGCCAGTCAGCCGACGCGCTGCCCACGGCGACTGTTCCGCAGGCGGAGCTTGAGGCCGGGATGCTGGTGGCGGCGGCGTGTACGGCAGCGGGGCTGTCGAAGTCCAATGGCGAAGCGCGGCGGCTGATCGAACAGGGCGCCATCCGTGTGAACGATGAGCCGGTAACCGATCCCAATGCCAAGGTCTCGATGGCCGACATGAAGGATGGGGCGATCAAGGTGTCGGCGGGCAAGAAGCGGCATGCGCTGTTGAAGGCGGGGTAATTTCCCCCTTAAAACTCTTCTTCTTTCAGGGGGGGCAGCTCTTGCGGCAGGGCCTGGTCGGGGGGACGGGGCGCGGCTTCGGGGATCTTGGTGTCTGACGGGTTTTCGAAGACGCGGCGGATGACGCCGGGCGCGAGGGCCGAGAGCGGGTTTACCGAGACGTTGGCCTTTTCCAGCGTGCCGCGCACGCTGTAGGTGAGGGAGAAGACGCCCTCACCGTCGCGGCCGACGACGAGATCGCCAATGATCGGAATTCCTCCGAGGGCGGAGTTGACGCCAAAGCTCGGCACCAGAACGCCGTCGATCTCGATGGCTTGCGTCGCCATGTCGACATAGCCGCTGGCGGTGAGGCCGAGGGCGGGGCCCTGCGCCTTGGCGCCGGAGACGACATAGCGCCCGCCCTGCACTTTCATCGGAATGTCGATGCGCGAGAACATCACGCCTTCCCCGCTCAACGTATCAGCCAGGCCGCGCAGCGAAGCGAGCGAGAGGATCTGCGTCAGGAAGGGCGCGTTGCTCATCCTTGTGTTGGTGAGCTGGAGGACGAGATCAGCCGGCGCATTGGCTGCCTCCAGGCTGCCCGAGAGGGCAAGTTCCCCGCCCGTGATGAAGTCTGCCCCCAGGAAGGCGCTGGCGATGAAGCCTGCGTCGCCCGAGGTCACGTCTATCTTGATCGGCGCGCCACTGCTCGCGGTGAGCTTGGCGCTCAGGGGAGCGCCGCCGAGCGCCAGCCCGCTCGCCTCCAGCGATTGCAGGCCGCGTGTGCCCGTGACCACGCGCAGTTTTGCCTGACGCAGATCAAGCCCCTCCCGAAGTGTCAGACGGTCAACCTCGGCAGTTATTGTCAGGGGTGTCCCTTCTTCAGGCTCTGCCCCCGCTGCGCCCGCCATACCGCCGAGGCCGCGGATGAGACCGGATACATCAAGATACTTCCCGCGCAGGGTCATCGTCAGCCGGTCCCCCGGTTCGCGCTGGACCGTGCCGGCCACTTCAGCAACGTTTCGGAAGAAGGCTTCGCGCAGGTCTGCCGCGATCAGCTTTGAATCTTCTCCCAGTGTAAAGTCCCCGTCGAGTCGGGCCGTCGGGCTGGTGAAGGTCACGCGTGAGGTCGACAGCTCACCTTTCCGCGAGAAGACGACATCCGCGCGGGCGGCAGCGCCTGCCGGCTTCACCCAACCGATCTCTGAAATGTCGAGCCGCGCCGAAGCAAGATCCACACCGATGGTGGAGGAAATCAACGTTTCGCCATCCAGCTGCGCCGTCACATCAAGAGGGGCATCCCCGGTCATGTAAGCACGCCCGAGTATGCCAAAACGGTTCAGCACATCTGCCGAAACGGTGCCCGTGGCCGTCAGGTCTGCCGGGGCGCCGTCATCGAGGAAGCCTTCATACCAGCGGAACGTGACGGGAGACGGGCCGAGCCTGGCGGCACCAGTCAGCTCTGCCCCGGCCTGATCGACCTTCACATCCATCGTGCCGCTGGCAAGGTCAAAGCCCAGCGCGGCGCTTTTCAACCCCGCATTTCTGACAGTCCCTATCGCGGTGAAGCGAACATCTTCATACGGAACATCATTGAGAGCCGGGCGAAACATCTCGAAGGTCAGATCACCATCGCCCGAAAGTCTTGCCGGATCGAAGTTGATTTCGAGCCGCGACTCCACGAGCGCCCTCATGAGGTTTTTCGCGGGGCCGCGCCCCTTGGCAAACACCCGGAAATCCTCGCCCCTGGGATTAAAGGCGGGAAAATCGACCAGCCCCTCGCCAAGCGTCCAGCCCGCAAAGCGGCCCTGACTCAACTGAACGCGGAAGCTGTTGCCTGTGAGGCGGCCCTGCCCAAAACTGTTTTCCACGGCGGGAAGGTCGTCCAGAAAGCGCACCTTTCCGTCTTCCACACGGAAGGTCAGCTCCAGATGGTCGTCCTTCAGAGAGCCGCCGGCAAGGCTGTCGCGTTCCAGAAGTATCCGGCCAGCTATATCGAACACGGTCGCGGTCTCAATGCGTTCGGCAGTGAAATTGCGCGCACTTTCGCCGAGCTTGACCGGCCAGAAGTTCAGTACCGTTTGCACTTGCACCGGCCCGGAGATTGCCAGCTCCATTTGGGCAAGGACGGGCGCCTCTCCTGGCTGGCGATCCGGTGTGCGGGCGATGTCGCCCTTTACATCAAACCTTGCTCCGCCTGACACGTATTCTGCCACAGCCTCCCTGAGCGCGAGCGCATCGACATCCGCCTCACCGGAAACCCGCACGCTGGCCAGGTCTATGGGCGCAGCGAACACTGGCGTGATATCAAGGCTGAGCGCCGGACTCTGGAGTACGAAAGGACGAAACCCTTCACCGGTCAGCGCTTTCTCCAGCGCGATGTCGGCCGTGCCCTTGAAAGGCCCTGCGCCCCGTGAAGCAACCTTGAGATTGAGCCGGTCTTCGGCGCGGTCGTAAAGCAGGGAGAGATCAAGATCCCGGACCGGCCAGAGCTGGTCTGCAAAAGAGAGTTGGCCAGCACCGCTTTTGGCCGCGAGCGTGATTTCATCAATACCGGAAGCTTCCGAGAAATCTGCCGCCAGTGTGATGTCAGAGGGCAGACCTTCGGTCAGATCCCGGTCCAGCCCGAGGCGTGCGCCGAAATCACCCAGCGGCCAGCCTTCAAGCGCCAACTCGGCGCGCAAGGTGCGCGCTTCCTGCAAGCTGGCAATCGACAGGGCGATTCCCGCCGGCATTCCTTCGCCCAGCCCATTACCGTTGAACCGCAGCGACATGCCCGAAGGGGTCAGGGCGAAGCGCCCGCTTGCCTCCTCGACCGTTCCGATCACAGCCTGGCTCTCATTGCGGATGCGCAATTCTATGTTGTCAAAACCTGCCGCCTCAAAGCGCATGCCAACGCGCGCCTCCCGCAAGGCGCGCAACCATTCCGGCAGAACCCGGCCGATATAATCAATCCAGCCCTGTGGCGAGTCCGGCAAGATGGTTTCCCGGAATTCCGGTAGCGGATCCCCGGCCAGCGCCCATTGGCGCGGTGACATCTGATCGATGGCGATCCAGCCATCGCTGAGATCCATTGCGAGAACTTCGATGCCGCCAAAAACCAGGGCGGAGCCGGAGAGCTGGATCACCGCATGTTCCGCCTCTGCGGCCGGGCGTCCGGCGCCATCAAGCAGCCTAACATTCTGCGCCGTAATCTGGACCCGGCGGTTTTGAGGGGACCATTCAAGCTGAAGCGTGCCAATCGACGCGCCACGGCCACTGCGCGCGTCGGCGATCGCCTCCTCAACTTCCTCCCGGAAGGGGCCAAGGTCGATCGGGCCACTGGCCAGACGGAACAACAGCAACGCAACCAGCACAAAAGCCAGCAGGACAAGTCCGCCGAGTATCTCGAAAACCACGATGGAAGCTGTCTGGCGGACCAATAGCGGGCTCCTCAGGATAGTCTCTTCTGCCGCAGGTCCACAGGCATCATAAGACTATAAACTTCGTGAACTTAAGGCACCATAGGAGCATTACATGACCACAGGTCCGCAGGAAGGGCGCAAGGCCCCCGCCTTCACGATGGAAACCACCGCCGGCAAGCGCCGCCTGGCCGACTATGCGGGCAAATACCTTGTGCTGTACTTTTACCCGAAAGACGACACGCCGGGATGCACCCAGGAAGCCCTCGACTTTACCGCACATGCGAAGGCTTTCGAGGCGGCGGGCGCGGTGGTTCTGGGGGTCTCCCGAGATTCGCTGACGCGTCACGAAAAGTTCGCGGACAAGCATGGCCTCACCATCCTTCTGGGCAGCGATGAAGACGGCAAGGTGTCAGAGGCCTATGGCACCTGGGAGGAAAAATCCATGTACGGACGGACCTATATGGGCATGGCACGGCGAACCTTTCTCATCGGGCCGGATAGCAAAATCATCCGTGTCTGGCCTAAAGTGCGCGTCAAGGGACACGCCGCCGAAGTACTGGAAAACATTAACTCCATGATAGAATAGGAGGCGCTGCACCTGCTGTGGCTGCAACAGGCGCCCAGGTTAACAGCAGATTTACCCAATCGTGCTAACATTGCCGAAAAATATGCTCCTTAGGGGTTTCGCACCCAAGCGAATTGGGTATGTATAGGCGTGGGGTATGGGAGCGCTGCGAAGGGATATCCTCCGCAGTCATCATGAAAAAGTCTCCAGCTGACAGGTAGCTTGCATGGCGAAGTGGAGTGCTAACCTAAAAGCGACGTTCGATCGCGCTTTTCCGGAACGGCAGATCTATCACCGCAGTGGTGGCACAGTCCGCTACATCTCGATCTCACCCTGGCAACAGGCCATGATGGCGGCGGGCGTTGCTGCCCTTGCCAGCTGGACCATGTTTGCGACCGCCAACTTTGTTCTGGGCGGCGGCCCCGGCACCCCGCAGGCCGGTGAAGGCAAGGAACTCGCCAAGTATGAGCGCTGGGTCCAGGATCTGCGCGCCCGCGAATCCCTTCAGCGGACCCTGCTTGAAGAACGCACCAAGGAAACCGCCGAACTCGAGCAGAAGCAGCGCGCCCTTGAAGAACTCCTCAACGAGATGCGTGACGAAGACGGCATGAAAATGTCGGCTCTGGAAGGGGATGGCGCAGCGCTGCTGATTGAGGCGACCATAGAAGAAGCCGACCGCCGCCAGTCACGCGACGCCTATCTCACACTGGCCTCGATCGGTGTGCCGGCCGCGCGGGGCACGCCCAAAGCCATCGAGTCTGACATGAACGTCCTGTTCAACCAGATGGAAGATCTTGCCGCAGAGCGCGCCGAACGCGCACGCGGCGTTCTGGAGCTGACACAGGTTGCAACCGGCGACCGGATCGCCGCGCCCCAAAGCGGCATCGGCGGCCCGCTGGTGTCCATCGGCGCGCTGACCTCCTCCGCGTCGGGAGCGGCAATCGGCGGCGACCAGCCCTTCATGATACGCCTGTCGCAGGCGCGTGCGCGCATTGCGGAGATGAAACACTACGAGCGGATCATGAACGACCTGCCTCTTGGCATCCCGATCACCGTTCCGTTCCGCTATACAAGCCCGTATGGAATCCGGGTCGACCCCTTCACCAAACGGCCCGCAGCCCACTGGGGCACAGACTTCGCAGCTTATCGGGATGCGCCGATCGTTTCGTCCGGCCCCGGCACGGTTCTCTTTGCGGGTTCGCGGGGCGGCTATGGCCTGTTGGTCGAGATCGATCATGGCCACGGCTTCAGATCCCGCTATGGCCACCTTCGCTCATATACGGTGAAGACCGGAGATGTTATAAAGCGGGGGGATCTGGTGGGGCGTATGGGTTCTACGGGGCGCAGCACCGGGGATCACCTTCATTATGAAGTGTGGTATAATGACAAGCCGTATGACCCTATGAAGTTCCTGAAAGCAGGCAAACATGTTCACAAAGAATAACAAGACGCCGGCAACACCGCCGCCTGAACCGCCGCAGAAGCCGGTGCCAGCCCAGGATGCCATTCGTGGCGCCGCAACCAAACCTGCTGCGCGCGCAGCTTCGATCATTTGCGCCGACATGAAGATCAACGGATCTGTCACCTCTGAAGGCGCCCTTCAGATTGACGGGATCGTGGACGGCGATGTCAGCGCAACGGACATCACCATTGGCGCCAGCGGTCAGATCACGGGCGAAGTCAAAGCCGAAGTCGTCAAGGTCAAGGGCCGTATCAAGGGTTCAATCCGCGCTCGCAAGGTAGAGCTGGAAACCGGCGCCCATGTGAAAGGCGACATTGTCCACTCGTCGCTCCAGATCCAGTCCAACGCCGTGTTTGAAGGCCAGGTCAAGCATGCCGATGATCCGCTCCGGGAAACCGGACCTGTTGCGGCTGCGCCGGCCAATGAAGGCAAAGCCGGGCTCTCCTCAAGCGCGCCAGGCCCTTACAGCATCTCCAGTTCCTCACCGCCGAGCTAATCCGCGCTCGCTGGGGCTCACAGGGATATCAGATTGAAGAACGCCGGCAGATTTTCTGCTGGCGTTTTTTTTTCGGGCGCAATTCAAGGCTGCAAAGGCGGGCGCTGATTTTGCGGGTATTTTCAGGTCATTACGGCGCCAGATGCGGTTCACGCGGAGACCAGAGACGGACACTTCGGGACAATCCAGGACACTTTGGGACATTTCAGGACACGCGCGCGCGCCACATGACCGGCAAAAGCAAAGAAGCCCCGGACCAGAGATCCGGGGCTTCTGAGAGTTTAGCCTGGCCTTTGCCAGCCTCCCGGATCAGACCGGTTGGGCAGCGCGCTTGCACTCAGGCGTTTCGTTGAACTTCACTTCGGCCGCCTTGATCCGCTCGCCGACGGTCTTGCAGCCTTCAGGCATGTTATCGCCCAGCGCTGCGAGTTTCTTACAGATCTTGTCTTCGTTCTGAACGTTGAGAAGGGCTGCCTGAACCTCGAAACAGACGAGGGCATCACGGGTGTACTCTTCAGAGTCCATGAAGGCAAGCCAACCGCGGCCGCCCGGATTGTTGGCCTGACGGAACGCTTCCTTGGCACCCGCACGGTCCTTGCGCTCAAAACGCGCCTGACCGATACGGACCCAGGCATTGCCCCGGTCTTTCACGCCCTGCATGCTGAGGGCTTTCTGAAGGGCTTCCTCAGTTTCAGGCCATTTGCCAATCTCGCTGTAGGAAGCGCCGAGACGCTCATACATGGCGCCGCCACCACCCATTTCGGCAGCCTGACGGATCACCGGAATGGCTTTTTCATGCTCACGGGCGACCTGATAGAAGTCGGCCAGGAGGGACATGCGCTCGACCGTCTTCTTGACGCGGCCAGCATTCATTTCCTTCTCGAGCACCCGCGCCGCGTGATACGGCGCGTTGAAGCGGTTGTAGAAGTTCACAATGCGCATGATTTCATCTTCGGTGGTCAGAAGACCGCCGAGATACATGGCTTTCTGGACTTCAAACGCCTTGCGCTCTTCGTTGCCCGCAAAGTAGTTGCCGGCAATGGCATCCCAGTATTTGCGCTCTTTCGGGTTACGCTCGACGAGGGCTTCAAGCACCTCGGCCAGCTTCGCCTTGTTACCGGTATCGTTGTACAGGAAGACGAGCAGGTCATAGAGCTGCTGGTCGAACTTGCTGCCATCATCGCGGCGAACTTCCTCGGCCCATTTGATGGCCTCGGCATTGTTGTTCGCGCGCTGGCTCAGCACAGCCATCTGCCATTTCTGGGTCCGGTCCGGCTTACCGCCAGCCTGAATCCAACGCTTCATGTAATCGAGCGACTGGGCCAGGTTTTCGTCCTGCAAATAGATCTGGGCGATGTTGTAATAGGTCTGGGCGCGCTGATCGGCAGGGATATAGCCCTTGTTGATCGCGTCCAGAAGATCGCGGATGGCGCCGGCGCGGTCGCCCTGCTCGATCTTGATGTAAGCCGAAAGGCGGATCACCGCGCCTTCTTCATAACAGTTGAGTTCTGTGGCACGGAGCTGGTTCAGCTTGGCTATCGCTGTCGCCCAGTCCTTGTTCGCCATCGCCGCGGTTTCAGCTTCCAGATAGGTCTGGCCCGTCTTGGCGCTGAACTGGGTTTCCGTACAGCCCTGCGCAAGCGCAGTTGCCGCACCCATGACCGTCATCGCCCCCGCTACGATCGCCCCTTTAAGGATTGCCTTGAGTTGCATCGTTTTTTCTCCTCACCGCGCAAGCGGCATACTGGACCTGATGGATTGCCAGCTGGCCCCTGAGCCCTGACTGGCAATGCCGTCTAAGGGGCTGATGGCTGCCGACTGATGCAGCAGCCATCACCCGATGGGGGCCCTACTGGATCTTGAATTCCAGCGGGTAGACCACGTTCCGGCGCTCAACCGCCTGACCGCGAACAATCTTCGGCGCAAACTCCACACGCGACACGGCGCGTTCGGCTTCCGACTTGAAGATGTTGTCCGAGCAGGTCGCCGAGATGTTGTACGGCTTGCCGCGGGTATCCACGTCAAAGCGCACATCGCAGGTGCCCGAAAGGCCGCGTTCAGCAGCGCGCTGCGGGAACGAAGGCGTCGGCGGGCGGATCGGCTGCGCATCCCGGTCGGACACGGCAACCGGATCAATCGCCAGAGAGTTCATCCGGCCAAGATCGAGGTTCTGAGGAACAGCGCCATCGATTTTCGGCGTCGGCAGGTTGATGCTCGACTTGGTGGCCGACTGCTTGGGCGGCGGAGGCGGCTTCTGGGCAGCATCAATCCGCTTGGGCTGGGACCGTGTGCGTGTCCGCACTTCAGTATCCTGCTTCTGCGGCGTGATCGCAGCCAGAGTCCGAGTTTCCCCTTCCGGCAGCTCGATCTCGTCAACCGAAATGAGCCAATTCATAAGGAAGAAGATGGCCAGGACGATCGGGATGGCAATCGCCACACCCACCATCAGGCGCATGAATGGATTATTGAACATATCCGATCCTCCTTAGCCCGTCGTCTTCGCCGAGATGTTGATGACCGTTGTACCATCAACTTTGTTGATCGCTTCCATCACGTCAACCATAACCTGGGCTTCTGCGTCCACATCGGTCTGGATAACGACTTTCCCACCTGGGTTGTCGTTACGCATCTCTTTGATAACAAAGCCGATTTCGTTTGGGCTCACAATTTGTTTATCGACGTAGATTTCGCTGTTCGCGTTGATGGCGATCAGGATGGCGAGCGGCTTGACCCCCACCTTGTTATCCACTTCGGGACGGATGATCGGCACGCCCGGTTCTTTGATGAACTGTGCGGTCACGATGAAGAAGATGAGCAGGATGAACACCACGTCCAACATTGGCGTGAGGTTCACATCATCCTCTGCGCTGCCCCCAGCTGCAGCCTGGCGTTTTCTTCTGGCCATTGCTGTTCTCCTAGGTTTGCGAAATGACGATGTTCACGCGGTCAGTGAAGCCCGCATTGTACGCTTCGTCCCGGATCTTCACCACAACACCGCTACGGGTCTTGGGGTGAGCCTGAATGATGAGGGCACTTTGCGGATTTTCTGCGACCACACGCTCGATATTAGCACGCACAGACCCGATGTCCGTCGGGCGGCCGTTCACGGTGATGAGACTCGACTCATCCACGTAAATCAGAATCGCCTGACTGTCTGGCGGGGGTGGCTGGTCAACAGGCGGTGGCGGTGGCGGCGGCTCAAGGCCGATCGCTTCCTCACGCGCAAATGTTGACGTAACGATGAAGAAGATGAGGAGAATGAACACGACGTCCAGCATGGGCGTCAGGTCAACGTTGGCCTCGTCAGCAGGTCTTGCAGTACGTCCGCGCATCAGCTGATCTCCATATCATCTTCGACCGCCTGCACGGCCCGGTTTACTTTCCGGTCCATACCAGAGGTGAACAGGATGCCTGACAGAGAGGCCACCATGCCCGCCATAGTCGGGATTGTAGCGCGGGACACACCAGCCGACATGGCCTTGGCGTCCGCACCGGAGGTGATGGCCATGATATCAAACACGGCCACCATGCCCGTAACTGTGCCCAGCAGGCCCAGCAATGGCGCAAGGGCCACCATCGCTTTCGTCAACTGGACGTTCGCTTCCGCCTTGGCGCGCACTTCGGAGACCAGCTTGTCGCGGATCCAGTGTGCCGGCACGGACTTGCGGTCCGTGCGGGCATTCCACTGGGCAATCGCGTCTGCTGCCACGTGCTTGTGGGCAATGCGGAAGTAGAACAGCCGTTCCAGGATCAGAGCCCACATCAGGAATGTGGCGAACATGATGACGATCAGAACGGGACCGCCACGATCTAGAAAGGCTTGTAGGTCTTGGAAACCCATACCGGGTTACTCCTCGAGCGCTCTGAGGGGCGGGCTTATGCCCGACCCCCGTGGACAGCTTCCATTTTCTCGGCAACGAGACCTGCGGCCTGCTCGTCGAGCAGTTGCTGGTTGCCGCGGGCCATGGCCGACACGACTGCGTGGATCAGAAGCAGCGGGATAGCCGCCACAAGACCGAACACCGTCGTCATAAGAGCGACCGAGATACCACCGGCCATCAGCTTCGGATCGCCTGCACCGTAGATGGTGATGGCGGTAAAGGTGATGATCATACCGATAACGGTACCCAGAAGACCCATCAGAGGCGCAATCGCAGCGAGAACCTTGATGATGTCGTTGAAGCGCTCGATGCGGGGGCTTTCGCGCAGGATCTGCTCGTCAAGCTTCAGCTCAAGGGTTTCAACGTCTGCATTGCGGTTGTTCTCGTAAGCTTCGAACACGCGGGCCAGCGGGTTGCCGGTGCCAGCCTGGCGAGTTTTCGCCGTGCCGCGCATCGCGCCGCCCATCGTGAAGAGCGTGAAGACTTTGAAGAGACCGATCAGGATACCGATGATCGCCAGGATGGCGATGACGAAACCGACCGCGCCGCCTTGTTGCAGACGGTCACCGAAGGTCGGCAGGTCGCCCAGAATACCGAAGAGGTTGCCTTTGGACGGGTCGACCGGCGCGCGGACGACCTCGCCTTCGCCGGCGCGGATAAGCGAGGCAAGGCTGGAAGAATAGTTACCGCCAGGCTGTTTTGCGAAGGCCTGAAGGAAGGTGTCGGAGCCCGAACCGCGGACTTCCACCAGCATGCGGCTGTCGGTCGTTGCAGCCGTGAAGACGCCGATACGGATCAGTTCGGCTTCAGCGTTGGAGCCTTCTGGACCGATACCGTTGACGGTGGCCGTGAAGGTTTTGACTTCCGACTGGGCAATCATTTCCTGCAACATCGCCTTGGGCAGACGTTCCAGCTGAGCGCGGGTCGGCAGGACGCGGGCTTCGGCGATCTCGGCGATGGCCCCAACGCGGTCCTTGTAGTCAAAGTTGGCGAAGGAGTTGGCGATCTCCGGCATCGTCGCGCCGGCTGCCGAACGGAACTGGCCAAGCAGTTCCTGGAAGTCGCCGGCCTGGGCCGACACATCGGCTTCCAGAGCGCCGAGCTGGGCTTCGTTAGCGTCGAACTCACGGCTGAGGGCAGCGGCGCGGCCTTCAGCAGCATTCAGGGCAGCACGCCCTTCGGCCATCCGAGCGGCCTGGCTGGCGGTGTCCTGCTGGAACTCACGCAGGCGAGCCGTGTCAGCCGCAGACATCTGCTCGGAGTCGCGTTTCACGGCAGCGAGCACATCGGAAAGGGATTGGGAAACGGCCGGCGGCGCAGCAAGGACTGCTGTCGAAGCGAGCAGAACCGAAACACCCAGAGCCTTCAGAGAGGATTTGAACTTAAACATCTTTTGAAACCTTTGTTTCTGACGGTTCGGCCGGTTACTGGACCGAGAACTTCTGGACCGGGGCGAACAGGACGACCTGCTGGGCCTTGCCCTGAGCGACGCGAATGGCGCGCTGAACGTCCTGGACATAGCTGCCCGGAAGCGCGACCCACTCACCGCTTGCGCGGTCATAACGGGCGGCCTTGCCGTTCGGCGTCAGATAGACATAGGAAACGCGGCCATAGAGGAACATATCAACCGTGGTCTGGTTACCGTCGATTGTGATCTCTTCCTGCCAGGTGTCGATCGTGCGGCCGTATTCCATTTCAGCCTGGTAGGCTTCCATGATGAGGCGGTACTGCTCGGACGCGGTAACGTTCGGGCTGGCCATGACGCCATCAAGGCCGTCAAGGCGCATTGTGCGCTCTTCCATTTTGAACGGAAGGTCGGCAGCGACGAAGAGCTTGAGGTCTTCGATCATGCTGAGAAGCATCGGAACCGTCTGAGCGGTGATGTCGTCGATCGAACCGAGCTGCTCTGTGAGCGAGGCGATCTCTTCGCGCTGGCTCGTCACAACGAGTTCCTGCTGCCGGGCAAACAGCTCAGCGGCATCGCGGCGCTGCAAGAGGGTGCGGTACTCGCGTACCATATCCGAGCGTTGATCATCCAGCTGGTTGATCTGGTCCTGGATCTGCTCGGCCCTCCGGGTCGCTTGCTCGCCCGTGCTCAGCGCCTCGCGAAATTGGGCCTGGGCTGGAATTGCCAGCCCGGCGATCAGCGCGGCAGCGATCACGCTGCGGGCGGGTGAAAGAAATTTCTTCATGAGGTCAGCCTCTCAACTCTCCAAACGGTGACGCGCCCTCCAGGGCGCGCAAATCCTGGTTGCGGGCGAACCTGCTTACGAGGTCGTCCCGATCTGCGCCGGCTCGCACACACAGAGCCGAAAGTTGACCCGGAAGTGGAAGGGAAAAACACCCTATCACCTCCCCTGCTTGAAACGGGACGCTATCCGCCCTCTGTTTTTCTGTGATGATCCAGCGGCATTCTACAGCAGACCGCCGAAAGCCCTTAGCGGTGAACCTGAACGGTAACAATCCTCTAAGTGCGGATCAATCGGGCTTTACGATTCCTTCAGAAAATATCCTGACCAGTTTGCAACGCAACCTGCGCCGCGCAGTTGCTTCCGGCGGAGACAAAGCACCGACGCGCCCCCTCTAGCGATCTAACATGACAGGTTTAAGTGCGCGGAGGCGAAGGATGCAGACAATTGTGGCAGCGTTGCTCTAATCATTGGCAGCCATCCGCCCGAACACTTCAGTTTGATGACACGGGATGCCGGCAAGCGCCGCCTGGCGCGGCCCTGCGGAACAAGCATTACAGGATGCAGGAAAGAGGATGGCTGGGGTGCTAGGATTCGAACCTAGGGTGGCGGTACCAAAAACCGCTGCCTTACCACTTGGCGACACCCCAACAGTGGAAGCGCCAGATAGCCAACCTTTATACCGCTGGCAACACCTGCTGTCCGCGATTTACACACGGATATCAGCAGAATGCCTGCGGCAAGCACCCGCAGCACAGCAGGGCTTTACATTTTATCGATTATCAACAATATCATTCCTGACTCGATTTGCGCACCCTATGCGCCCCTTATGGAAGGCCTCCCGGAAATGAAAACCTTTCTGCTATCTATGGCAGGCGCCTTCACGGCGATGATCCTCTTCATCATCGTAGGCTTCTTTTTCCTTTTCACCCTGATCGGCATCGCGGCCAGCTCCAAGCCGCCCCATCCCTCCGATATCGTCCTGACCCTGGACCTAAATGCGGCATACCCGGACCAGGCGCCCACTAGCGGCTTCGCAGCGCTTTCGGGCACACCCGGTTTCATTGACCTGCTGCTCACGCTCAAGGATGCCGAATCGGACAAGTCCGTGAAGGGCATCCTGATCCGCGGCGCCGATTACGGCTTTGGCACCAGCCGCGCCGAAGAGCTGCGTCAGGCGCTCAAGAGCTTCCAGGCCTCGGGCAAATTCGTCATCGCCCATTCGCAGGGCATGTTTGGCGCCAGTGGCCCGTCCGCCTATCATTCCATCTCGACGGCAGATGAAATCTGGATGCAGCCCGGCACCGACCTGATGGTCACCGGCGTGACCTTCGAAACAGAATTCTACAAGGGCCTGTTCGAGAAGATCGATCTGGAGCCCCAGATCTATCCCTTCTACGAATACAAGAACGCGCCCAACTCTTATAATGAGACAAGCTATACCGCGCCCCACCGCGAAGCGATGGAAGCGCTGGCCAATTCCATCTGGACCACCGCTCTCACCGACATTGCGGAAGATCGCGGCACTACACCGGCACAGCTCCGCGCTGTTCTGGAAAGCGGCATGAAGCCGGCCGAAGCCGCGCTTGAGCTGAAACTGGTCGACAAGCTTGGCTGGCCGGAAGATGCCGAAGAGGCAGCCAAGGAACGTGCCGGCAATGATGACGCCGAGATGATCGACCTGGCGGCCTATGTCGCCCCCAGCAAATATAACAGCAAGGCACCGCTGATCGCGGTGGTCGGGGGCGAAGGCCCCATCGTCACTGGCGGCTCAGGTGGAGGTTCGCCCTTCTCTGCCCCGCCCGCTTTTGCCTCTGACGTGATCGCGCGCGCCATCCTGGATGCGGCCGATGACAAGAATGTCAAAGCCATCGTCTTCCGCGTCGACAGCCCCGGAGGCTCGCCCACCGCGTCTGACCAGATCTGGCGCGCCGTCGAACGGGCCAAGGAAGCGGGCAAGCCGGTCGTCGTCTCGATGGGCGCCTACGCCGCTTCGGGCGGGTATTATGTCTCGACCGGCGCGGACGCCATTGTTGCCAATCGCGCGACACTGACCGGCTCCATCGGCATCTTCGGCGGCAAGCTCGCCCTGGATGGCACCTTCAACAAGATCGGCGTCACCTTTGATACCGTATCCGTGGGCGGCGATTTCGCCTCAGCCTGGGGCACCTCAGCCTTCACCGAGACCCAGGAAGCCGAAATCCTAGCCATGCTGAAGCGGGGCTATGACCGTTTCCTCGGCGCCGTCGGCGAAGGCCGCGGCATGACCTATGATGAGGTCAATGAAGTGGCCCGTGGCCGCGTCTGGACGGGCGAAGCGGCTGTCGGCGCCGGCCTGGTCGACGAGCTTGGCACCTTTATGGACGCCATCGAGAAGGCCAAAGAACTGGCCGGCATCGAAGCGGACGTGAAGCCACGCCTTGCCTTCTACCCTCAGCGTAAATCCGGCTTTGAAGCCCTGGAAGACCTGTTCGGCGTCTCGGCAGAGACCGCGCGCGCCGCCGCCGTGATCAGCACGATCGCCGGGGACGAACGCACGCAGGCCCTGCTTGAGGAACTGGCAACCGCAGACGCCATGAACTCCGGGAAAACGATGGCGATTGGCCCGCGCATCCGCGAGCGCTGATCTTCCTGTGCCATTTTACCTGTCGCAGCACCCTCGCCGAACTGGCGGGGGTGTTGCAGTTTAAGGGGAATTCATAGTTAGCATGCGCCCCGGACGGCATAAGATGAGACCGAGATGAAAATCCTTGTAACCGGCGCGGCCGGCTTCATCGGGAGTGAAATCGCGCTGCGCCTTCTCAAGGAAGGCCACAGCGTGACGGGCGTGGACTGTTTCACGCCCTATTACGACCCGCAGCTGAAGGAAGACCGGGCCGCGCGCCTGACGGCATTTGAAACGTTCCGCCTGGAGCGTATCCGGGTCGAGGACACCGAAGCGATGGAGGCTGTGTTCCAGCGCGAGGCGCCGGAAATGGTGCTCCACTTCGCCGCGCAGGCGGGCGTACGCTACAGCCTCGACCATCCGCGCCACTTTATTGATGCCAATATTGTCGGCTCGTTCAACATCATCGACCTGGCGCGCCGCTATGGCACGCAGCATCTGGTGATGGCGTCAACAAGCTCAGCCTACGGCGCAAATCAGAAATTCCCGTTCGAGGAACGCGACTCGGCGCCCTATCCGCTGACCATTTATGCCGCGACGAAGCTGGCCAGCGAACTGATTGCGCACAGCCATGCCCATCTTTACGGCGTGCCGACGACGGTGCTGCGCTTTTTCAGCGTGTATGGACCCTGGGGGCGGCCGGACATGGCCTTCTTCCTGTTCACCGACAGGATCTTCAAGGGCCAGCCGATTGACGTGTTCAATCATGGAGACCTGTTGCGCGACTTTACCTATATCGACGATCTGGTCGAAGCCATCCGCCGTCTGATGGACCGGCCACCTGTCATGGGCGAACACCTCATTCGCGGGGATTCGCTCTCGCCGGTCGCGCCCTATCGGCTGGTGAATATCGGCAACGCCAGCCCTGTGCGCCTGATGGATTACATCAAGGCCATAGAAAGCGCCATCGGCCGCAAGGCGGAGATGAACATGATCGACATGCAGCCGGGCGACGTGAAACAGACCTTCGCGGATGTGCGCCTGCTCGAAGCGCTGACAGGGTATACGCCGGACACGGATTACAAGACCGGCATTGCCAGGTTCGTCGACTGGTATCGGAGCTATTTCAAGCCAGCCTGAAGGCCTGCCTTTTCGGCCGCCGCGCGGAAATCTTCCGGCACGGGCGCCTCAAGGCTGAACGCGCCACTATCGGGATGGGGCACTTCGATGCGGGCGGCATGCAGCATGACCCGCGGGGCCGTGCCCTGCCCTTCGCCATACAGCGCGTCGCCGAGAATCGGGCAGCCGAGCGACATGAGATGTACACGGATCTGATGCATGCGGCCGGTTTCCGGGGAGAGCTGCATCAGGGCGTATTCGCCGTTACGGGCCAGGACATGCCAGCCGGTGCGCGCGGGCTGGGCGTTCTTGCGCTCGGCCTTGGCCAGGATCATGCGGGGGCGCCCACCTTCTTCGACCTTGACGAGGGACGCCTCGATAACCCCATGTTCCGCAGGCGGAATTTTTCCCTTCACGAGGGCGAGATAGGTTTTCTTCGCGTCGCGGCCCGCGAAGGCAGCGGAGAGAAAGGCCGCCGCCGGCTGGGTGCGCGCGGTGAGGATGACGCCGGAGGTGCCCTGGTCGAGGCGGTGAACGAGACGCGGGCGTTTGCCATTGGATTTGGCGAAGGCCCAGAGGAGATCATCGAGGGAATGGGTCACGCCGCTGCCGCCCTGGGAGGCCATGCCCGAGGGCTTGTTGAAACCGAGGATGGCGGCGTCCTCATGGATCAGCAGGCTGCGCGCAAGGGCGGCCGCCTCGGGGCTGAGGGACTGGATTTCGCGGTTGCGGGTCATGGGAAGTCTTTCATCAAAATCAGGTGTTGCAGGCCCTCACCTCCCACGCCTTGCAGGCGCGGGCCCCTCCTCTCCCGCAAACGGGAGAGAGGGGTTGAGGTT
>JBKBIZ010000065.1:0-17437 GCA_046293975.1 Hyphomonas sp.
TCGCGGGCGCGGGCCAACATCAGGGGCCATGCGGCGGCCTCATCATGCGCCTGAAAGGTGTCGCTCATCGTAACGACGCCCATCTTGAGGCTGGTCCAGTCGATGATCTGCGCGCGGTTGACCATGCCTTTGAGGCCTTGCCCCCGTGTGGTTTCGGCATCCAGAAGCGAGAGTTCTGTCGACCCGCCGCCAATATCCACCACGAGGACAGATTTGGCGGGTGGTTCCAGAAGATCGTGGCAGCCGATTGTTGCGAGGCGGGCTTCTTCCTTTGCCCCAATAACTTTGAAGGTCAGCCCCGTCTCAGAATGCACTCTCTGGATGAATTCCGCACCATTTTCCGCCTTCCGGCAGGCTTCGGTGGCGATGCACCTCACCCGTCCGACGCCGTGATGGCGAAGTTTGTTGCGGATCGTGTGCAAAGCGTCGAGGGCGCGCTCAATCGCGGCGTCAGAGAGGCGGCCAGTATCGTGGAGCCCCTCCCCCAATCTGGCGATCTGGGAATGCGAATCGACCACGCGGAAGGTCTGCCCCCGCGGCTCCGCCACCAGAAGGCGGCAATTATTGGTGCCCAGATCGACCGCCGCATATAACGGTCGGCTGGTTGTGGAGCGAGCCTGCACGCGTTTGGGCGGCCCTCCCCTGTCTTTTTTGTCAGCCATAGTGTGGCCCGAAAGGAAAACTTGAGGCAATGTCTAACACAGGAGCTGAAAATGACCAGTAGACGCGGCGGTACCGCATGGTTGACGAAAATATTCCGTAAGCGGGCGCGCCCGGCGGAAGTGGAACCGCTTTTGCTGACCGAGCCTGTCGACACACGCTACTATTACAACGCCATTTCACGGCACGAAGCGCGGTTCCAGATTGGTCAGGTCGTGCGGCATAAGCTGTTTCCGTTCCGTGGTGTGATCTTTGACGTTGATCCGCAATTTGCAAACACTGACGAATGGTATGATTCGATCCCGGAGGAAGTGCGCCCCCGCAAGGACCAGCCCTTTTACCATCTCTTTGCCGAGAACGACCGAACCCATTATATCGCCTATGTGTCCGAGCAGAACCTCATTGCCGACGATTCCGACCTTCCGCTGAGCCATCCAGATATAGCCGAATGGTTCACCACAAATGGCGCGGGCACTTACGAGCTGAAGAAGCAGGCCACGAACTGACCTGCTCTTCTTTCCCGAGCATCATATTTCTGACTTGCTGCGCGCAATCATGGCTGTTGTAGAATGACCGGGGACCAATGGAACGATGACGACAGTTCCACCACGGGCTTCTACAATATCAGCGCCAATTATGGCCTCTTTCTCATAGTCCCCCCCCTTCACCAGTACATCTGGTTTCAAGGCTGAGATCACTTCCAGCGGTGTATCCGTTTCAAAGATCGTCACGCCATCCACTGCGCTCAGCGCGGCAAGGACATCTGCGCGTGCCTGCTGGCTGTTGATCGGGCGCTGAGCCCCTTTTAGGCGCTTCACCGAGCTGTCTGAATTCAAACCGACAATAAGCCTGTCGCACTGAGCCCGGGCCTGCTCGATCACTCGAACATGGCCAGGATGAAGAATATCAAAGCAGCCATTGGTGAAGCCGATCCGCAGGCCAGCAGCCCGCCAGCGTTCTGCCTGGCCGATCATCGCGGTGAGGGGAAGTACTCCTGCGCGTGCCACAGGCCCAGCATCAGCCAGTGCAGCTTTCACCTCGTCGGCTGAAACCGTCGCGGTCCCGGCTTTGGCAACCGCAATACCAGACGCGGCAATTGCCATACTGACCGCATCTTGGAGTGTGCCGCCCCCTGCCAAGGCTACCGCTAGGGCCGCCAGACTTGTATCGCCGGCGCCGGATACGTCAAAAACTTCACGGGCCCTGCCAGCTTCGTGATGAACGCTCTTACGGTGATCGATAAATGAAATGCCCCGAGCTGCGCGTGTCACGACAATAGCCTTGGCGGGCAGAGCCTCGACTGCGCTCCGCAGAGCCCATTCTGCTTCTTCGTCTGTGCCTACGCTGAGGCCAGTCGCGCCAGCAAGTTCTGAGGCATTCGGCTTGATAATATCTACCGCGCCATACCGGGCAAAGTCTCTGCCCTTCGGGTCTGCGATAACTGGAATTGCAAGGTCGCCAGCAATCCTGAGTATAGCTTGCAGCAGCCTGTCCGTGAGCAGGCCTTTTGCGTAATCGGATACAAGGATTACCGTCGCTTCGGGAGCTTCCTCTGAGAGAATTCCGACCAGCTGATTTTCAACCATTTCGCTGATCGAAGATGTATTTTCAGTATCTACCCGCAGAAGCTGGTGACCGCCCGCCACGAAGCGGCTTTTTACGGTTGTCGGGCGCCCCTCTATCGTCACAAGCCGGACAGACATGGACGAATCCTGGTCAAACAGGGTCGACAGTTCCCGGCCAGCGTCATCATCACCGCATCCGCCAATCAGAATGGGCTTGAGCCCAAGCGAGGCAAGGTTGCGGGCAACATTGGCTGCGCCGCCAGGCATCGCAGACTCCCGGCTGTAGCGGAGCACCGGAACGGGCGCTTCAGGGGATATCCGATCAACCGCTCCGTAGATGAAACGGTCCAGCATTACATCACCGATACACAGGACACGTTTACCGGCCGCAGTGTCGAGAAGCCCAGAAAGTCGAGATGTTGTGGTGATGGGGGCCTCCGGAAAATTTCAACTGTCTATCAGATGGCTATAACGGCAGGCTTGAGTGAGTGGAAGCGCTGGCCAGCTCAGGGGTGATCCAACTCTCGATTCAAGGCGTAAGAACAGAGTTACAAAGCGTTTGTTCAATCCGGTCGGTTCATGTCGTCTACCTCGCCCGCAATTTTATGGTTCCGAGATGACCTTCGTCTGACGGACAATCCCGCGCTGGATATGGCTGTCCGAAGCGGCCGCTCACTCATCTGCGTCTATTTGCGTGAGGAAGGTACAGGCGCGCCGCGCGCGATGGGCGGTGCCAGTCAGTGGTGGCTGGACAAGAGCCTTAGATCACTCCGGGCCTCCCTGGAGGAGATTGGGGGCGCGCTGATCCTGCGGACAGGACCAGCTGAAACGATCATCCCTGCCCTCGCCGAAGAGACCGGCGCAGACGCCGTTTTCTGGAACCGGCGATATGGCATGCCGGAACGCGACACAGATGCTGTGATCAAGAAAACTCTCAAGGGCAGTGGTGTTGATTGCCAAAGCTTCAATGGTCGTCTCCTGGTTGAGCCTTGGGAGCTGAAAACCGGTGCCGGCGGCTGGTACAAGGTTTTCACGCCTTATTGGCGCGCGCTCCAGGCGCACTATCGGCCGCCTTCTTTCCTGCCCGCGCCTAAACGCATCACGAAAGCACCGGCAGAAACCGAAAGGCTTAAGGACTGGGATCTTCACCCAAGCAAACCAGACTGGTCGCATGGAATCCGTTCGTCATGGGAGCCGGGCGAAACAGGCGCGATGAAGCGGCTTGATGAATTCCTCGCGGGACCAGTTGGAAAATATGCCAGCTCGCGCAATCTGCCTGGCGTGTCCACAGGCACGTCGAGACTTTCACCCCATCTTCGTTTTGGTGAAATCGGGCCGGCGCAAATATGGCGCGCGGTTCAGACGAAACTGGCTGCGCAGCAGACGGATGAAGGGTCTGCTCATGTCTTCCTGTCGGAGATTGCGTGGCGGGAATTTTCCTACATGCTTCTATATTTCAATCCGACGCTGGCCACGGAGAACTACAATACCAACTTCAATCGCATGGCCTGGCGGGAGGATGATTCCGGCCTTGCCGCCTGGCGACGCGGACAGACAGGGTATCCCATTGTGGACGCCGGTATGCGGGAGCTTTGGCACACGGGGTGGATGCACAATCGTGTGCGGATGATTACGGCATCCTTTCTGACGAAGCATCTTCTTCTCCCCTGGCAACTGGGTGAACGATGGTTCTGGGATACGCTTGTGGACGCCGACCCCGCCGCCAACCCCGCAAGTTGGCAGTGGACGGCAGGAAGCGGCGCAGACGCTGCTCCATACTTTCGGGTTTTTAATCCGATAACCCAGGGACAGAAATTTGATGAGCAGGGCGACTATGTGCGCCGCTGGTGCCCGGAACTTGCGCGGCTTCCTGATAAATACCTGCACGCCCCGTTTGACGCTGACACGCAGACCCTGATCCGCGCCGGCGTCAAACTCGGCACAACTTATCCACACGCCATTGTCGATCACCCCCTAGGCCGCCAACGGGCGCTGGATGCGTATAAAAACATGAAAGAGGATCATTCCGCCGAATGAAGAAAATTGCGATCATAGGCGCAGGCATCTCTGGACTGGGCGCAGCCTGGGCGCTCAAGGATACTGCGGATGTCACTCTTTTTGAGCAGGAAGCCCAAGCGGGCGGCCATGCCAGCACGCACGTGTTCGACTACGCTGGCCACGAAACGGCAGTTGATCTGGGTTTCATTGTCTATAACGCGTTGAACTATCCCAACCTGATTGCCTTCTTCAATGAACTTGGTGTCGAGACGCAAGCTTCCGATATGAGCTTTGCAGTCTCTGACCCTGCTGGGTGGGAGTGGGCTTCTACCCTGCCCGGCCTGTTCGCGCAGAAACGCAATCTCCTGAACCCTGACTTTCACCGCTTCTGGCAGACAATACTGAAATTCAACAGCACTGCGCGGGCAGAATTATCTGCGGGACTGGTCAAAGAAACATCTCTGGGCGCATGGCTGGATCGCCACTGCTATGATGAGACATTCCGCAAGAATTACATCCTGCCGATGGGCGCTGCGATCTGGTCGACCCCAGAGCGTGAGATGATGAATTATCCAGCGGAGAGTTTCTTCCAGTTCTTTGACAATCACCGGCTCATGCACAAGGAGCGTCCAAAATGGCGAACAGTCACCGGAGGCAGCCAGAGCTACGTTAAGAAGGCCGTGCACGGATTGGGATCTCGCGTTAGGACCGGCATCCGGGTTGAGAAAGTAAGTCCGTTCGGCAATCGAACCTCTGTTGTTCTGGGCAATGGCCACACAGAAGTTTTCGATGATGTGATATTTGCGGCACATTCAGATCAAGCTCTGCACCTTCTATCCGACAGGTACGAAGACCAGTCGTTTCTTCTCCGGTCCATACGCTACCGGCCCAATAGCATCTGGCTTCACCGCGACCCGAACCTTATGCCGAAACGGCGAAACGCATGGGCAAGCTGGAACGTACTAAAGCAGGACAGCGACGACATCTGTCTGACATACTGGATGAACCGCCTGCAAGGCATTGATCCGTCACGCCCTCTGTTCATAACGTTGAACCCAATCAAACCGCCCAGGGAAGATTTGACCTTCCTTCATTACACTTTTGATCACCCTCAGTTTGATGCTGCCGCGGAGGCGGCCGTGCGCGGACTGAAGCGCATCCAGGGCAAGGACAATCTATGGTTTGCAGGCGCCTGGATGGGGCGTGGCTTTCATGAAGACGGGCTGAAATCAGGCCTCTCAGCAGCATTGTCGCTTGGCGGGAGCGTTTCCTGGGACGCAAAGGGGGTTGATATTCAGGCTCCAAAGAGGAACCCTGTTGTGGTATCCATTTCGGCAGAGGTATCTGCTTGACTGTGCCTGCTCTCCGGCTCTGGACCGGCAAGACGGTCCATCACCGCTTTTCGCCCTTCGAGCGGCGGTTTTCCTATGACATTTTTTTGATCGATCTCGATATCGACCGTACTCAGGAAGCAGATGGGTATTCTAACCTCTTTGCCATAAACTGTCCTGCCCTCTTTTCCTTCCGGTCTGAAGATCATGGAACGCAAACCAAGGGCGCGCCCTTGAGGCCCTGGGCGGAAGAGATGTTCCGCGCAGCAGGTGTTGAACTGGCGGGTGGGCCGATACGCTTGGTGACTTTTCCGCGTCACCTCTTTTTCAAATTTGCGCCGCTCTCTCTTTGGTATGGCTACGGACGAGATGGCAGTCTTCGTGGCATGATCTATGAAGTGAACAACACGTTCGGTGAGCGTCACTGCTACGTTGCCGCTGTAAGCTCAACGCGTACGCAACATGAGGCAGACAAGTCCTTTCACGTATCGCCTTTTATGGACGTTTCCGGCCAGTATCGCTTCACCGCACGCATGCCAGACGACAAATTGCGTGTGACGATAGAGAATTGGGAGCACGGGACGCGCACCCATATGGCAAATATCAACGCGCTTCATCTGCGCGCTACATCTGCGTCATTGCTTCGTCAGGCTGTCGCGCAGCCCCTGTCGTCGATAGGCGTTTTATTGGGAATACACTGGCAGGCGCTGAATATCTGGCTGAAAGGGGCGAAGTATCGCCGCAAGCCTTCGTCGCCTGCTCGGCCAGCAACAATTGCAAGTGCCGTTTCAGGCACAGTTTCACCTCGCAGCGGAGAGATCGCATGAGCAACGTCATTATCGCGTCTTCGAGCACGGTCAGGACGCTGAGCGGTGTTCCGGCATCATTTCGCATTGGCGCGCTCCTGCTGCTGAGAACCGAGCACGGTCAATTGTCGTTCCTTTTACCCGACGGGCGCGAACTGGTATTCCGGAATCTAGAAGATGGCCCGTCAGCGGTCATCGAGATCCACGACTATGCCTTCATCAGGCGCGCCATGGCGGGGGGGGATGTAGGCTTTGCGGATGCCTATATCGACGGCTTGTGGTCCACGCCTGATCTGACGGCTGTTCTACGTTTTTTTTCGGTGAACTTCGAAGCTGCCGGACAACTGGCTCGCGGAGGCTGGCTCGTCCGTTCAATGAACATGGTGAGACACATGTTCGCACGGCGCAACTCGCGTGAGGGCGCCAAGAAAAACATCATGGCGCACTATGACCTCGGCAATAAATTCTATGAGCAATGGCTCGACCCGAGCATGACATACTCATCTGCCCTGTTCCAAAGCCCTAATCAGTCTCTTGAGCAAGCACAGCTGAATAAATACCGGGAAATCTGTGAGCGCCTTCAGGCCGGTCCTTCCAGCGAAGTTCTTGAGATCGGATGCGGCTGGGGTGGATTTGCAGAATACGCGGCCAAACACCGGGGATCGAAAGTCACCTGTCTCACGATCTCACCATCACAGCGAGACTTTGCGGCGGCCAGGATGCAGCGCGAAGGGCTGAGCGAGCGCGTTGATATCCGCCTTGAGGACTACCGGGACCATGAGGGCTCCTATGACGGCGTTGCCTCTATCGAGATGTTCGAGGCGGTGGGGGAAGCGTACTGGCCAAGCTATTTTGCAAAGGTGTACTCGTCCCTCCGATCCGGAGGCCGCGCTGCACTACAGATCATTACGATCGATGACGCCCTGTTTGACCAGTATCGTCAGCGTGTGGACTTTATCCAGCAGCACATTTTTCCGGGCGGAATGCTCATCAGCGAAGAAGTACTCAAGGAGCAGTTTGCGATTGCGGGTCTGCGTCATGACGGCGTACGCTACTTTGGGCAGGACTATGCCCGCACTTGCCGCGAATGGGGGCGTGCTTTCGACGGCAATTGGGATGAAATCCGAACCTTGGGATTTGACGAGCCATTCCGGCGGCTGTGGAACTTCTATCTCAGCTATTGCGAGGCCGGGTTCAGCGATGGCCGGATCAATGTCGGCCATTTCCAGGTGACGCGGCCGGCGTGAAGACCCCTGCCCGGCTCTTCAGACGAGCCGGGATTGCTTGACGGCCGCCGCGATGAAGCTGGCAAACAGCGGATGAGGTTCAAATGGCCGGGACTTGAGTTCCGGGTGGAACTGCACGCCGATAAACCAGGGATGGCCTTCCAACTCGACGATTTCCGGGAGGCGACCATCGGGCGACATGCCGGAAAAGATCATGCCTGCTTTTTCCAGACGCGGAATGTAGCCCGCATTGACTTCGTAACGGTGGCGATGACGCTCTGAGATTTCGAGGCTGCCATAGACCTCTGCGACGAGGCTGCCTTCTCTCAGGCGCGCCGGGTAGGCGCCGAGACGCATTGTGCCGCCAAGGTCGGTGCTCGCGTCGCGGGTGACCTTTTCATTGCCTTTGGTCCATTCTTCCATGAGCCCGACGACGGGTTCCTTGGTGGGGCCAAACTCGCTGGTCGAGGCGTCCTTGATCCCGGCCAGCGTGCGCGCTGCTTCCACGACCGCCAGCTGCATACCGTAGCAGATTCCGAAGCAAGGCATGTTCCGCTCGCGCGCATATCTGGCGACACGCATTTTGCCGTGAGCACCCCGTTCACCGAACCCTCCCGGCAGGAGGATGCCGTGAACGCCGTCCAGATCATCCAGCGCAGCGTCTGGATTGTCGAACTTCTCGGAATCCACAAAGCGGATATCGACCTTGACCTTGTTGGCAAGGCCGCCATGACCGAGCGCTTCGGACACCGATTTATAGGCGTCCGGCACATCTGTGTATTTGCCAACCAGGGCAATCGTTACTTCGCCATCGGGGTTCTTGATGGTGCGAGCGATCTGTTCCCAGGAGGACAGATCCGGCAGGGGCGCATCTGCGATCCCGAAATGCGAAAGAACTTCCGAATCGAGCCCCTCCGCGTGATAGGCCATCGGCACGTCATAGATGTGGCCAACGTCGCGCGCTTCGATAACGCTTGAAAGGCGAACGTTGCAGAAGCTGGCGATCTTGCCCTTCTCGTTGGCCGGAATGGGCCGGTCGCACCGGCAAAGGAGTATCTGAGGCTGAATGCCAATCGAACGCAGCTCTTTGACCGAGTGTTGCGTCGGCTTGGTTTTCATCTCGCCTGCCGCCGGGATGTAGGGCAGCAGCGTCAGGTGAATAAAGCAGGCGCGCTGGGGACCAAGTTCCTGACCGAGCTGACGGATCGCCTCGAAGAATGGCAGGCCCTCAATGTCACCAACCGTTCCGCCGATTTCACAGAGGACGAACTCAACGCCCTCACCCGGATCGGAGAGGACAAATTCCTTGATGTCATTGGTGACGTGCGGAATGACCTGGATGGTGGCGCCGAGATAATCGCCACGGCGTTCCTTCTCGATGATCCGCTGATAGATTCGCCCGGTGGTGATGTTGTCTGACTGGCGCGCCGAGACGCCGGTGAAGCGTTCATAGTGCCCCAGATCAAGGTCGGTCTCTGCGCCATCATCGGTGACATAGACCTCGCCATGCTGGCGGGGGCTCATCGTGCCGGGATCGACGTTGAGATAGGGATCGAGCTTGCGCAGCCGAACGTGATAACCGCGCGATTGTAGCAGCGCACCGAGCGAGGCGGAGGCTATGCCTTTTCCGAGCGAAGACACCACGCCGCCAGTGATGAAAATGTAGCGGATCATGGGGTTATACTCATGAAATGATTCGCGCCTTGTGCGCGGCCTCCACCAGCAATTAGCGAAAATTACTGGGGATTGACTGTTTCTGGGACGGATTCTGGTTCTGCCGCGGTATCTTCCAAGACTTCAGGCTCCGCCGCTTGAGGCGCAGGTGCAATCCCGACTTCAGGCGACGTGGGGGCAGTTTCGTTAAGCAGTGAAGGATCGAACAGATCCACAGGCCCTTGTTGAGGCGCGGTCTGAGGGTTTGATTCTTCCAGAAGGCGTTCAATGCCGCTCCGGTTGTCCGCTTGCCGGTTGGCAATCGACGTCAGAATCAGGCTGGTCGCGAAGAAAATTGCGCCAAAAATCATGGTCGTGCGGACCAGAGCGCCCGCCGCGCCGCGGCCTGACATCAGCGAATTTCCGGCGCCACCCCCGATCCCGAGGCCGCCTCCTTCAGATTTCTGGACAAGCACCAGGCCGATCATCGCCAGACAGGCGAGAATATGGATAACGAGAATAACGTTCTGCATGGCCCGACCAGCTTTCCTGAATTTAAGGCGCCCGCATAACCCCGATCACGCCGTTCGCCAAGTCAGCGGTTCCACACAAACTACTGCGCCGCCAGCCGGTAGATGGCGAGGAAGTCATCCGCCTTCAAGCTCGCGCCGCCGATAAGGCCGCCATTTACCTCAGCAACACCAAGGATTTCAGCCGCGTTTCCAGGGTTCATGCTACCGCCATAAAGAATACGGGTACTGCGCCCGGCATCGCCAAATCGCGTCACCAAGAGGTTCCGGATCAGCGTGTGGACCTCTGCAATCTGCTCGGAGGTCGCTACGCGGCCCGTCCCAATTGCCCAGACTGGCTCATAAGCAATGACAATGGCGTCAGCAGCTACAGTCTCGGGAATCGATTTGGCCATCTGGCAGGAGATGACTTCGAGGACTTCGCCGGTGTCCCGCTGGCTGAGGGTTTCGCCGACGCAGATGATAGGAGTAATTCCCGCCCGAAGCGCCGCAGAAGCCTGAGCAGAAACGATTTCATCTGTCTCACCATGATCGGCACGGCGCTCGGAGTGGCCCACGATGACATAGGTGGCGCCAGCGTCTTTCAGCATCTCTGCCGAAATATCGCCGGTATGAGCGCCTTTTTCCTTCGGATGGCAGGTTTCTCCGCCAATTTTAAGCTCTGAGTCCACCGACTTGATGGAGCCGGCATGAATAAGGGTTGCAGGGAGGCAAAGCAGGGCTTCAGCGGCTTCATTTGGTGCGGCAAGCCCCACGGCGACCCGTTCGACCTCGGCGAGATTCGCCATCAGACCATTCATTTTCCAGTTTCCGGCGATCAGCGTGCGTGGCATGCGGCCATCCCTCTCTTGCAAGTCATAAACCGGTCGCCTAGCAAGCTGTGAGCCACCCGGCAAACCCCAGAAATAGAGAAGCGCCGCATGCTCGCACTTATGAAGAAGATGACCCGTTCCCCCGTGGGGAAGCTGGTTTTGATGATCGTCATCGTTGGTATGGCGTTCTGGGGTGTGGACGCAATCGTAAATCAGATGCGCAGCGGATTGGGGGCCAATGTCGTAAGCGCAGGCTCCCGTGGGCTCGATCCGGCTGGTCTGGATTTCCGGGTAGAAACCGTTCTTCGCAACATCAACGCGACTTCCGAGCGGCCTATGAGCAAGTCCGAGGCGCTGGAAGAGGGCTTGATCGACCAGATCGTTGAGGTCGAAAAGGCGCGTATTATCCGTCTTGGTTACGGCGAAAGCGTGGGCATTTCTCCATCACCCGAAGCGGTGGTCGCGGAAATGAACAGCATTGCAGCCTTTCAGAACCCACTGACAGGAGAACTTGACCCTGCCATGTTTCGAGACCGGATCTCGCAGCTGGGCATGACACCTGCACAGTTTGAGCGGCAACTTCAGGACGACATCCTTATTCGCGCGCTCACCCATGCGGGCCAGTCTGCGGTTTATGGACCTCAGGTCATCGCCAACATCCAGGCCAATTATCTTGCTGAAACGCGCGAAGTTGCCTGGTTCTTCTTCGATGCGTCAAACGCCCCTGCCCCCGCCGCACCGTCTGATGCGGAGACCAAAGCCTACTATGACGAGCATCTGGAGCGCCTGAAGCAGCCAGAGCGGCGCGCACTGGATGTCCTTCGCCTGTCCAGCGACGACTTCACCGGAAAAGTGGAGGTCACAGACCAGGAAGTGGCTACCGTCTATGAGGCCACGAAGTCTGAAAGATTTGCTGCACCCGATCAGCGCACATACGCAGAATTGCTGTTCCCGTCACGGGACGCTGCGCGCACCGCCTTTGGCTTATTGGCAGGCGGCGCAGATCCCAACAGCGTAACGGGGGCAATCTCTGTTCAACTGCGAACCGCGCGCGCCGGGGACATCTCCGATCAGGCTCTGCGTGAAGCAATGTTTGGCCCAGGCAAACAGAGCGGCGCGATGTATGGGCCACGCGAAACCAATGGTCAGTGGATGGTCACCCGTCTGATCTCGGTTCAACCAGGCGCCGTGAAGCCTCTCGAGGAAGTTGCTGAGGAAATCCGCCTGGGGCTGGCGCGTGAACGCGCTCAGCTTCTTTTCTCTGCCGCCCTGGATACGCTTGATGAGGCGCTTGCCGCTGGCCACGACCTGGCGCAGGTCGCTGATGACATTGGTGTACCCATTATCAGCATTGCCCCTATTGATCAGAATGGCATGACTGAACTTGGCAACCAATTCACGATCCTGGCCGATATTCCCGAAGCACTTCCACAAGCCTTCCGTCTGCCCCAAAACGAGATCAGTACCCGGTTCGATGTTGCTAGCTCTGTGGTCCTCATTTCACCGCGAAGGATCGTGCCTGCCGCAACTCCCGAGTTCGATACGATCAAGGACGGCGTCCGCAGAATGGTCATAGCTGAACGGTCGGCTAACGCCGCTCAGGCAGCTGTTGACGATCTTACCGCACGCCTTCGCTCTGGCGCGGTCACGATGGATGCCGCAGCCGCCCAGGCGGGAGATGAGGTCGACCGTTTGCCCGAACCTGTTTCACGCTTGAATGCTCAGGCAATGGGTGTCCCGGGTCCGCTTATGCAGGCTACTTTCAGCAATCCTGCCGGCAGTGTCATCAGCTTGCCGACAGGCGACGGCTCAGTCTTCGCGATCCTGAAGGTCTTGAGCGTGACGCCCCCGACCCCAGAAATGCTTGCTGACATAGGAACTGCGGCAATGGCTGACGTTACAAATGCCCTGACCCAAGACCTTGAAGCAGCCGTAGATGACGAGATCCGGCGCGCAGTTAAGGTCAAGGAAAATGCGGCTGCTATTGCCGCATACAAACGAACGATAGCAGCCGCGCAATGACTTCCCGTCTGATCGTAAGACGGCGTATTGGCGACATAGAAACGCCAGTAGGCGCAATGCTGAAGCTTGGCGCGGATGACCCGGGCAGCTTTCTGTTTGAATCAATCGCCGGCGGCGAGCGACTTGGGCGCTATTCATTCATTGGGCTAAAACCGGAAATCTGGTTCCGCATCAAGGATGGCGTGGCAGAGACCAGCCGATCGGCTACTTTTTCAGAAGCCCAGCAGCTTCCGGAACGGCCTGTCGATGCCCTGCGCCTTTTCGCTGAGTTGGCTCGCGCAGAAACGCCGGAAACCCTACCCCCGATGGCTTCCGGCGCTTTCGGGTATGTCGGCTATGACATGATACAGCATGTAGAACCGGTAGTGATAACGAAACCGGATCAATTGGGCGTGCCCGAGGCATTGCTGGTGATTCCGCAGATCATGGTGATCTTTGATCACATCTATCAGGAATTGCTCCTTATCGGCCGCGTCAGCGGTACGGATGAAACAGCGATCAACGCCTTGTTGGACGAAGTCGAAGAGCGGCTGGAAAGCCTGCCTTCCTTGCCACCAAAGGAACGAAGCGCGCAGCCGGTTGCGCTCGTGTCGGACACTTCAAAGGATCGCTATTTCGATATCGTGGACACCTGCAAGGAGTACATCAAGGCGGGTGATATTTTCCAGGTTGTTCCCAGTCAGCGATTTTCAACGGAGTTCAAACAGAAATCCATCAGCTTTTATCGCGCTCTGCGCCGTCTCAACCCGTCTGCCTTCATGTTCCACATCAATCTCGGAGATGTCAGGTTAGTCGGGTCCAGCCCGGAGATACTTGTGCGATTGCGGGAAGGCCGCGTCGCGATACGTCCTATCGCCGGCACACGGCCTCGCAGCGGCATCGCCTCAGAAGACGCCCGGCGCGCCGAAGAGCTGCTCAACGACCCTAAAGAGCGCGCCGAGCATCTGATGCTGCTTGATCTGGGCAGGAACGATGTAGGCCGCGTCGCGGCGTATGGGTCGGTGGAGGTTACGGAGCAATTCATCGTCGAGCGCTACAGCCATGTGATGCACATTGTCAGCCATGTTGAGGGCAATCTTCGGCCCGGCTTCGACGCAGTGGATGCCCTGTTTGCGGGCTTTCCTGCGGGCACAGTTTCCGGGGCGCCGAAGATCCGTGCAATGCAGATCATTGATGAGGTCGAAACACATCGGCGCGGCATTTATGGGGGCGCTGTCGGGTATTTTGGCTGGAACGGCGACCTCGACACGTGCATCGCACTGCGTACTGCCGTTCTCAAGGACGGCATGCTGCACATTCAGGCAGGCGGCGGCGTCGTTCTCGATTCAGACCCTCAGTATGAGTATGATGAAACTGTCCATAAATCCGGCGCGCTGAAGCGAGCAGCTGAGCTGGCAGCAGCCTATGAGCATGATCAATGATCCTCGTTATCGACAACTATGACAGCTTCACCTGGAACCTCGTCCATTACCTTGAGGAACTTGGTGCCCGCACACATGTTGTGCGAAATGATCAGCTCACAGTTGATGAAGCGCTCGCTCTCAAACCTGCCGCCATCCTTCTTTCCCCAGGCCCCTGCACGCCAAATGAAGCGGGCATATGTCTCGATCTTCTCAAGGCAGCACCAGTTGAACTTCCAATACTCGGTGTCTGCCTCGGACATCAGGCCATTGGGCAAGCATTTGGCGGCGCGGTCATACGCGCCCGGGAGATTCGGCATGGCAAGCTATCCGAGATATCCACAAACCAGTCAGGCCTGTTTGAAGGCCTTCCAGAACGCTACAATGTCGTCCGATACCATTCTCTGGCAATACAAACAGACGATTTGCCAGATTGCCTCATTCCGGATGCCTATACAGACGACGGAGAGATAATGGCTGTTCATCATGCAACGCGCCCTGTTTACGGCGTTCAGTTTCACCCGGAAAGCATCCTAACGGAACATGGTCACGCGCTTCTGAAAAACTTTCTGAATAAGGTGACGCCGTGAGCCAGAGCGCTCTCAACTCGGCTATTCAGGCCATAGCGCGCGGCCTCCATCTCGACGGGGAGACACTCGAAGGTGCATTCGACACACTTTTGTCCGGCGAAGCGGCGCCTGAGGAAGTGGGCGCCTTTCTCGCTGGCCTGACGGTGCGGGGTGAAACCGCCAATGAGTTGACTGCTGGCGCCCGTATAATGCGCCGCCATGCACGACGCGTTTCCGTGAATGGACCGCTGCTCGACACCTGCGGAACAGGTGGTCTCCCGTGGAAGTCACTGAACACCTCCACGGCAAGCGCGCTTGTCATTGCAGCGTCCGGCGGCCGTGTCGCCAAGCACGGAAACCGCTCAGTCCCCCCTAAGACGGGGTCGGCGGATGTGCTGGAAGCACTTGGCCTTCAGCTCGAACTGAGTGACACGGCGTTCCGTGCGTGCCTTGATAATGCCGGTGTAGGCTTTCTTTTCGCCCGCAGTTATCACTCTGCGATGCGGCACGTGGCGCCCATTCGGAACAAGCTTGGTATCCGGACGATTTTCAACCTCCTTGGCCCCCTCTCAAATCCTGCCGGCGCAGAATATTCCGTGCTCGGCGTGTATGACAGGCAATGGGTAGCCCCAATGGCGCAAGCCCTCAAGGCGCTCGGCACCCGACGCGCATGGGTCGTTCACGGCCTGGCCGGGATCGATGAGATATCCATTTCCGGGCCTACCGAGGTTTGCGAAGTTACGCCGGGATCGATGCGTGTTTTTCAACTCTCCCCGTCAGATGCCGGCTTGCCGACACACCCGATATCCACGATCGAAGGTGGCTCCCCGGACGAGAACGTGGCTGCAATTCGCGATCTTCTTGATGGCCGCGAAGGCCCCTTCCGCGATATTGTGCTGCTCAATTCCGCAGCTGGCCTGCTGGTCAGTGGTCTTGTCCCTGACCTTCCGGCAGGTGTTCAGCGCGCCTCTCAGGCAATCGACAGCGGCGCGGCCAGGGAGACCTTGGAAACGCTTGTCCGAACATCACGTGAGAGCGACTGAGCATGAAAACCGCACTCGACCGGATCATCGACTATAAGTATGATGAAGTCCGCACCCTGAAGGCTGCGCACTCGCTATCTGATCTGGACGCGGCGGCCAGGGCGGCACCCCCAGCCCGGGGGTTTGCTGCGGCACTCTCGACAATCGCCAATAGTAATCAGAATGCCCTCATCTGTGAGATAAAGCGCAAAAGCCCTTCAGCTGGAGACATTCTTCCTGGGGCTGATCCCGTCGAAATAGCTCAGGATTATGAGCGCGGTGGCGCCGCCTGCCTTTCGGTCCTAACTGACATGCCGAGTTTTGGTGGCACTCTGGCAGATTTCCAGTCCATTCGTGCAGCCGTTAGCATCCCCATGCTTCGCAAGGACTTCATGATCGATCCGGCGCAGATCATCGAATCGCGTGCGTATGGCGCTGACTGCATACTGGTCATAATGTCTGCGGTTGACGATGTTCTTGCTTCAGAACTTCATGATTGTGCCATGCATTACGGCATGGATGTTCTGGTTGAGACGCACGATGAAGAAGAGATGGAACGCGCCCTACGCCTTCCCTCTCCACTCATCGGCATAAACAACCGTGATCTGAAGAAGATGATCACCGACCTCTCCACGACAGAGCGCCTGGCCCCCATGCTATCTTCAGACAGGCACCTTATCTCTGAGAGCGGCATTGCAGATCCCGAAAGCATCATCCGTCTTCGCAAGGTCGGTTCACGGCGCTTTCTGATTGGCGAATGGCTCATGAAACAGGGTAGCTTACGCGCGGAGCAGGTAACGCGCCTGAAACTCGCCTGTTGAGATTGACCCGAACCGGGAACGCTTGTAGAACAAAAGCGAACATAGATTCGCATCGGGAACCGTTCCATGCTCACAACAAAGCAAAAAGAGCTGCTGCTCTTCATTAATGATCGCATCAAGGATACGGGGGTCTCCCCCTCCTTTGACGAGATGAAGGAAGCGCTCGATCTCGCTTCCAAATCGGGCATTCACCGCTTGATTACTGCGCTTGAGGAGCGCGGTTTCATTCGCCGGCTCGCAAACCGGGCACGTGCGCTGGAAGTGCTCAAGCTGCCTGATTCTGCGATCCCGCCACCGAATGCGCGCCAGCGCCGCGATTTCCGCCCAGCGCTGGTCTCAAATCAAGGCGGTGAGGCTCCGCGTGCGGCGGGCATGATCCCGCTGGTCGGGCGCATCGCGGCTGGATCACCCATTTCAGCCATCCAGCAAGAGAACGGTCATGTCGCCAGCCCCGGAGGATTGCCTGAGGGAGACGACTATTTCGCGCTCGAAGTTCAGGGCGATTCGATGATCCAGGCGGGCATCCTGAATGGCGACACCGTTATTCTGAAACGCACCAACACGGCGCAGACCGGGGACATTGTGGTTGCCCTCATTGATGGCGAAGAGGCGACACTCAAGCGTCTCCGTCGCAAGGGCGCATCGGTGGCTCTGGAAGCGGCGAACCCGGCGTTCGAAACCCGCATTTTCGGGCCCGACCGTGTCGAGGTTCAGGGGCGTCTTGTTGCCCTTATTCGTCGCTACGAATAAGGCGCTCGAAATACACTTTTGCGCCTCCGGGTGATTGTGAGATCAGTTGACTACTGCACCGGCGCCAAGGGCGTTCGGTGCAGTTCTGTATCCGGACAACATTCAGGTTTCCATCTCTGGCATAGACAGTGATGCCGCCGGCCTCTCTGACATCAGTCCAGTCAAAGCGCAGCCCCTCCCCCATCTCATCCTCCTTTGTGATGACAATGATAATCTGGCTCGTGACTTCTTCTGTCTCCTCCTTGGTAGCATCTGCTCTCCCTGATGTTCTC
>JBKBIZ010000066.1:0-17323 GCA_046293975.1 Hyphomonas sp.
ATTTCCATCCGGTCCAGCAAAGGCTGAGGCATGTTGAGCGAGTTCGCCGTCGTCACGAACATCACGTCCGACAGGTCATAGTCGACCTCCAGATAGTGATCGTTGAACGTCGAGTTCTGCTCCGGATCGAGCACTTCAAGCAGCGCCGAAGCCGGATCGCCGCGATGGTCCATGCCCATCTTGTCGATCTCATCGAGCAGGAACAGCGGGTTGCCGCTCTTGGTCTTCTTCAGGCTCTGGATCACCCGGCCCGGCATCGAGCCGATATAGGTCCGGCGGTGACCGCGGATTTCGCTTTCGTCGCGCACGCCGCCCAGCGACACGCGCACAAAGTCGCGTCCCGTGGCTTCGGCAATCGAGCGGCCCAGCGAGGTCTTACCCACGCCCGGAGGCCCGACGAGGCAGAGGATCGGGCCTTTGAGGCGCCCAGTCCGCTTCTGCACGGCGAGGTATTCGAGAATACGCTCTTTCACCTTCTCAAGGCCGTAATGGTCGTCATCGAGCTGCTTTTCAGCTTTCAGAAGGTCGGTCTCGATGTCCTTGCGCTTGCCCCAGGGCAGAGAGAGTATCCAGTCGAGATAATTCCGCACAACCGTCGATTCCGCCGACATCGGCGACATCTGACGCAGCTTCTTCATCTCGGCTTCGGCCTTGGTGCGCGCTTCCTGGCTCAGCGGCGTGTCGGCAATCTTCTGGTCAAGCTCAGCCAGCTCATCACGCTCGCCGCCTTCCCCGCCAGAATCTCCCAGCTCGCGCTGGATCGCCTTCATCTGCTCGTTGAGATAATATTCGCGCTGGGTCTTCTCCATCTGCCGTTTGACGCGGTTTTTGATCTTCCGCTCCATTTGCAGCATGCCCATCTCGCCTTCCATCAGCGAGAAGACCTTCTCCAGCCGGTCTTTAACCTCCGGCATCTCCAGCAATTCCTGCTTGTCGGAGAGCTTCACCGAAAGGTTCGACGCCACCTGATCGGCAAGCCGGCCCGGATCGGTCAGCTGGCTGATCGTGGTCACCGCTTCAGGCGGGATCTTGCGATTGAGCTTCACATAGTTCTCGAACTGCTCCTGCACGGCGCGCATCAGCGCCTGCACATCAGCGCCCGAGGAGTCTGCCTCCGGAATGGCCTCAACCTCAGCCTCGAAATACTCGGCCCGGTCGTGCAGCGCCACCAGGCGCGCCCGCGTGCGGCCCTCGACCAGCACCTTCACGGTGCCATCGGGCAGCTTCAGGAGTTGCAGGATGGTCGCCAGCGTACCCGTCGCATGCAGGTCACTTGTCACAGGATTGTCGACGGCCGCATCCTTCTGGGCCACCAGCATGATCTCGTTATCGGACTCGTCGATCATCTCGAGCGCCCGCACGGACTTGTCGCGGCCCACAAAGAGCGGGGCCACCATGTCAGGGAAAACAACGATGTCCCGAAGCGGCAACACCGGTACTGTCTTTGACTTTGGCAACATCAAGTGCCTCCTTTGATTCGGGCCCCGCTGAGCGGCAACCCTTATACCCTGTCATGCCGTATAGGGCATTAATTGGGCGACAGTGCGAATGTGGAAACCCCAGCTTAACCCTTCAAGCGAGCCGCTGCTCAACAATGTTGTGAATTGCGCTTACGCAAACATGGCCCCCTTGCCCCGCCCCGCGAAGCCCTCCAGATGGGACGCTCTGGCAGAACGCCGAAGGTTAATGCGCCGTTAAGAGCTTTAACCTCCTATCTGCCACGACAGTTCCGCCGGGGAATCGGCGGTTTTCAGTGACGGAGAAGCGGTCCCATGTCCTCAGCGCGGCAGATGAAGCAAGACGACCTGCTGGCGGGCACAGCGGGCTACTCCGCCAAGGATATCGAGGTTCTCGAAGGCCTTGAGCCTGTCCGCAAGCGCCCCGGCATGTATATCGGCGGCACCGACGAGCGCGCCTGGCACCACCTCTTCGCCGAAGTGCTCGATAACTCGATGGACGAAGCCGTCGCCGGCTATGCCAACCGCATCGACATCAAGCTCGGAGCCGACGGCTTCCTCACCGTCATAGATAACGGCCGGGGCATCCCCATCGACCCCCACCCGAAATTCCCCAAAAAATCAGCGCTCGAAGTCATCATGACAACGCTGCATTCGGGCGGCAAATTCACTGACACGGCCTATTCCACCGCCGGCGGCCTGCACGGGGTCGGCATCTCGGTCGTCAACGCCCTCTCCGAGCTCGTTGAAGTCGAAGTCGCCCGCGACCGCACGCTCTACCGCCAGGATTTCTCGCGCGGCCTGCCGCTGGGCAAGCTCCAGAAGGTCGGCGCCGCCCCCAACCGGCGCGGCACATCCGTGCGCTTCAAGCCCGACTTCCAGATCTTCGGCGACAAGCTGCGCTGGCGCCCCGCCCGCCTCTTCCAGATGGCCCGCTCGAAGGCATACCTCTTCCGGGGCGTCGAAGTGCGCTGGTCCTGCGATCCCGAGCTTCTGCCCGAGGACTCCAAAGTCCCCGCCGAAGCGGTGCTGTCTTACCCCAATGGCCTGGCCGACCAGCTCACCGAAGTTTTCGGCGACAAATCCACCATCACCGAAACCCCCTTCACCGGCCTTGTCGACCTGGGCGCCGAGGGGAAGGTTGAATGGGCCATCGCCTGGACGCAGGCCGGGTTTGGTGAGGCAGACGGCTTTGCCCGCTCCTATTGTAACACCATCCCGACGCCCGAAGGCGGCACCCATGAAGCCGGCTTCCGCTCGGCCATCACCAAGGGCATCCGCAATTTCGGCGAACTCACCGGCAACAAGAAAGCCGCCGAAGTCACCGCCGAAGATGTCATGGGCCATTCCGGCCTCCTCCTCTCGGTCTTCATCCGGGGCCCTGAGTTCGTTGGCCAGACCAAGGACAAGCTCTCCTCCACCCACGCCTTCCGCCTTGTGGAAAACGCGGTCCGCGATCACTTCGACCACTGGCTCGCCGGCTCCCCCAAAGAGGCAAACAAGCTGCTCGGCTGGGCCATCGACCGCGCGGATGAGCGCGCCAAGCGCCGCAAGGCCAAGGAAATCAGCCGCAAATCGGCCACCAAGAAACTCCGCCTCCCCGGCAAGCTCGCCGACTGCTCCGCCAAGGGCCCGGAAGGCACCGAACTCTTCCTGGTTGAAGGCGACTCGGCCGGCGGCTCGGCCAAACAGGCCCGCAACCGCGAGACGCAGGCCATCCTCCCCCTGCGCGGCAAGATCCTCAACGTCGAAAGCGCGTCGGATGACAAGCTGATGGGCAACCAGGAACTGGCCGACCTCTCCCTCGCCCTGGGCACAGAGCTCGGCCGCAAGTTCAACATCGACGATCTGCGCTATGAGCGCATCATCATCATGACCGACGCCGACGTGGACGGGGCCCACATTGCCGCCCTCCTCATCACCTTCTTCTACCGGCTCACCCCCGGCCTGATCGAAAGCGGGCGTCTTTATCTGGCCCTGCCGCCCCTCTTCAAGCTGTCGAACAAGGGCAACATCCATTACGCCATGGACGATACCGACCGTGCCCGGATCATGAAGGAACACTTCAAGGGCAACCAGAAAGTCGAGATGACAAGGTTCAAGGGTCTGGGCGAAATGAACCCCGCCCAATTGAAGGAAACCACCATGAACCCGGCGAGCCGCACCCTCGCCCGCGTCACCCTGCCCGCCACGATGGACGACCTCGAAATCAAACCGGCTGACCTCATCAACACCCTGATGGGCAAAAAAGCCGAACTCCGCTTCCGCTTCATCCAGGAAAACGCCGCCTTCGTCGAAACCCTGGACATCTAGGGACCAACCCCACCCCACGCGCACTTATCCTCCCCTGCGAAGCGGGGGCGGTGGACGCGAAGCGGTCGGAGGGGGAGCCCCAAATACACCCTCTCCAAGCTCATCCTGAGCGAAGTCGAAGGATAGCGCGCGCACGCCCTATCCCCCATCGCAGCGCAAAAAACCTGCGCCAAAACAACCCTCTCCAAAAAAAATCCCCCCATCTTATCCACCCCCGCGCGGCCCATGCTAATCTCTCCCCCATGGATACCACCCCTCAGCCCACGGATGAAGACCTCGCCCTCGACGCCCTCGACGCCCTGCTCGGGCGTGCGCGCCTCTTCATCCTGGATCTGATCGTTTTCATCGACGGCATCTTCGAGCGCCTCGGCAGTGTCCCGCTCAGCGCAAAGCTTGCCCGCCGCCTGACACGCCACGCCCTCATCCCCGCCGAGACCGCCCTGCGCCGCGCCATCCTGATCCTCGCCGCAAGCCTGCCCGTGCCCGTCCTGCGCGCTGCCGGCCCCCGTGTCCTCCCGGACGCGGCAAAGCCGCGCGCCAGCGCCGTCTCTCCACAAGATACCAGGCCGCGCCCGCCCCGCTTCAATATGAGCGAACCCCAGCCGCGCGCTCGGGACAACGACAGCACCCGTCCGGAAACAGACTATCTCCCCGAGAACCAGCTCCCCCGCATCCTCGCCCTGACAGATGCCGTCCTCTACGCTCCACCCACGCCGCCAAAACCTCTCCCCAGCCCCAAAGACCCGGCCGCCATCTTCTGCCGCCGCTTCGCCGCCCTGCACGCCGCCTTCCACAACGCGCGCGGAGAAGCCGAGCGCTGGGCCCGCCGCCGCATCCGCGCAATGGCCCGCCCCGGCGCTGTCCAGCGCCCGCTGCCCGTCCCCCTCACGCTCCCCCGCCTGCGCAAATCGGTCAAACCCGGCGAGCGCGATCTACTTCGTGAGCTAACAGAAACCGCCAACACCTGCTTCTGCCACAACACATCCTGAGGGCTCGCGCAAAACCGCCCTCCGGCCACCTCCCCTGCTCCGCAGGCGAGGATAAAGGCGCTGCATCTCACAGCCCAAAACAAAAAACCCCTCCGCTGCCGGAGGGGTTTTTCCATGTCAGGCCGAGGCCGCAGATCAGCTCTTGCGAACGATCGCCGTATTCCCGTCAGTGGACGCCACCACGACCGTATCCCCCGCCAGGATCGGCGCTTCGCCCGGCACCGCCTCAGCGCCCCAGACCGTATCGCCGATCTTCACCTGGCCGGAGCTGGCGGTGAAATCCTTTGTCGCCTGCCCATGCTGGCCAACCAGGCCGGCCATCCGCTTGTTCAGCGTCGGGTGCTCGGCCGGTGGCCCGCGCCGGGAGAGGAACATCCGCCCGCCCGCCACGAGGACAACCGAGGCGATGCCAAACACAACAAGCTGCCCCTGCCATCCGGCAATGCCGCCGGGCGCAAGGCCCGCAAACAGCGCCGCCCCCACAGCCGCAATCGAGATCATCAACAGGTCAAACGTCCCCGTCATCATCTCGATCCCGAAAAGGACGAGCGCAATGGCAATCCAGTGCCACCAGGTCATTTCAGTCAGCAGAAATTCCATCAGGAGCCTCCTTCAGCAGGCAGATGAAAGACTAGTCTTCACGGCGCGTCGTCGGCACAGCGCTTTGTGGGCGCGGGGCCGGCGTATTCTTGGCGGCGTCCGTCAGTCCACGGATACCTTCAATGGTGCCGAGGATGGACGAGAACTCCGCCGGAATGATCACGGTGCGCTGCTGCGGCGAGGTGGCCAGCTTCTCGAACGCGGCCACATAGGCCTGTCCGAGGAAGTAGTTGATCGCGTTCACGTCGCCCCTTGCGATGGCCTCAGACACCATCGCGGTCGCCTTGGCTTCGGCCTCGGCTTCCCGCTCACGCGCTTCAGCGTCGCGGAAGGCCGCCTCCTTGCGGCCCTCGGCCTGAAGGATCTGCGCCTGCTTCTGGCCCTCGGCCTTGAGGATGGCAGACTGTTTCTCCCCCTCGGCGGTGAGAATTTCGGCCCGCTTCAGGCGCTCGGCCTTCATCTGCCGCGCCATCGCCTCGGTGATGTCGGCCGGCGGCGTTAGATCCCTTATTTCGATCCGCGTCACCTTGATGCCCCAGGGATGGGTCGCCGCATCAATCGTTCCGAGCAGACGCGCATTGATCTCATCCCGGTTCGACAGCACCTGATCGAGATCCATCGAGCCGACCACGGTCCGGATATTGGTCATCGAGAGGTTGGTGATGGCATGGGTCAGGTTGTTGACCTCATAGGCCGCCTGCACCGCGTCAATCACCTGAATGAACACGATGGCGTCGCACGAGACCATCGCATTGTCCCGGGTGATGACTTCCTGCTGGGGCACGTCCAGCACGGTCTCCATCATGTTCATCTTCCGGCCCACCCGGTCGATGAACGGGGTAATGACCGACACCCCCGGCACCAGCGTGCGCGTGTAACGCCCGAAACGTTCCACCGTCCAGTTATGGCCCTGAGGCACGAATTTGAACGCCGATATGATCAGGATCAGGCCAACCGCCCCGATCAGCAGAAATACAGCAAGCAGGATATCCATTGGTCCCTCTCCACAAAGACTTATGTCTTTTCAATTGGGGAGAGTTTGCCGTTTTTCAATAAATCCGCAATGAAAATCGGCCCACCACGTCCCCGCAGCAGGCCGATCATCGCTGTATTCGGTAAAGGGCGTTTAACAGCCCCTCAATTTGCTCAGAGCTGGCCGAGCAGATAGTCGGCGGCCGACACCTTGAATTCCCCGCCCGCTTCCACGTTCAGTTCGGCCACAACGCCGTCCTTGACCAGCATGGAATAGCGCTGCGAGCGCTTGCCCATGCCAAAGCCGGTGGCGTCGAGTTCCAGGCCGAGCGCCTGCGCAAAGGCGCCATTGCCATCGGCCAGCATCCGCACAGCCTCTTCGGCATGGGAAGACTTGCCCCAGGCGCCCATCACGAACACATCGTTGACCGAGGTGCAGACGATGTCATCCACGCCCTTGGCCTTGAAGTCGCCCGCCTTGTCGACATAGCCCGGCAGGTGGCGCGCCGAGCAGGTCGGCGTGTAAGCGCCCGGCACGGCGAACAGGGCGACCGTCTTGCCGCCGAACACCTGCGCGGTGGTGACAGGCTTTGGCCCATCCACGGTCATTTCCATAAAAGTCGCTTCTGGCAGCGTGTCGCCAACTTTGATCGCCATGGCAGTTTTCTCCTTGCTTGGTCTGTGGAAATAAGCCGCTAGGGGCCATCCCGCAATGCTTCCCCAACGAGACGATCGGCAATCCGTGTCGTTTCCGGCAGACGGTAGCGCGGCGCGAGGCTCAGCACCCAGGCGCAGGCAGTGTCCAGGCTCACCCGGTGGCCGGTGGACACGTAGACCGGCGACACCCCGTCGCGCGTGCGCAGCACCGCGCCGATCTCCTCACCCTTGTCCATAAGCGGCGCGCGGCTGCCACGGGACTGGCCAGGGGTCTCATGCTTGCCGGTCAGCCGTGTCTTGGCGCAGCCAATCGTTGGCAGGCCAGTCCATACGCCGAGGTGACAGGCCAGTCCAAACCGGCGCGGATGCGCAATCCCCTGCCCGTCACAGATGATCAGGTCAGGCTGAACCGCCAGCTTCTCCAGCGCCGCCAGAACGGGCGGCACCTCCCGGAACGAGAACAGCCCCGGCACATAGGGAAAGCCCGGCCGCCCCAGCACGATCTGCACGTCCATCACCTGCAACGTCACCGCGTCCAGCACCACGGCGGCGGCCGCCAGCCGGTCCGTGGCCGCATGATACGACACGTCCACCCCCGCCACACAGGCGATCACGCCGAGCCGGTCCTTGCGCTCAACCTTGCCCGCCAGCTCCCGCTGAAGGGCGACGGCTTCTTTCGGTGTCAGATCCCATGAATGCATGCCCTTCGATAGACCAGCCGCGTGGCTGGCAGAAGAGCACACCTGCGGACCAGCCATCACGTGTCCTTCAGGTCAGGCGATCAGGCAGTACCGAAAATCTCAGAAATCTAATTGCAAATGATTATCATTATCGAATATAGCGGGCACGTTCTCTGCACATAGGAAAGATCCAGGAGCCATGAAAAACCTAATCGGCGTCAGCGCCGCAGCCCTGCTGGCCATGACCGCAACGGCAAACGCCCAGGAACGCGGTTCGGACACCACCGACGACACGCGCGTCGAAGAAACCATTATCGTCACGGCCGCACGTACCACCCTGCCGCCCTCGGCACTGCCCAACACGATCCAGCTTATCTCCAACGATGCCCTCTCCCTTCAGGCGCAGCTGACGGGATCTGCGGTGGATGTCGTCTCGACGCTGGTGCCGTCTTTCTCGCCGACACGGGAGAAGCTCTCCGGCGCGGGCGAGACCCTGCGCGGACGTAGCCCCCTCTACCTCATCGACGGCGTGCCCCAGTCCAACCCGCTGCGCGATGGCAGCCGCGACGGCTATACGATCGACCCGTTCTTCATTGACCGTGTGGAAGTGATCTTCGGCTCCAACGCCATTCAGGGCATCGGCGCCACCGGCGGTGTAGTGAACTATGTGACGGCGCCTGCGCCCAAGGAAGGGGAAGGCTGGACCGGCAAAGTCCTGGCTCAGATCGGCGCATCCAACGATTTCCAGGGCGATGGCTATGACTATCGCGGCGGCGCACTGGCGGGGCGTGATTTCGGCGCGCTGGATGTGACCCTCGGCGTGGCAGCGCAGAAGCGCGGCGCCTTCTACTCCGGCGATGGCCGGCGCATCGGCATCGACGGCGCACAGGGGGAAGTACAGGATTCTGAAAGCCTCTCCTTCTTCGGCAAGGTCGGCCTGGATCTCAGCCCCACCCGGCGCCTTGAACTGATGACCCAGCGGTTCGAGTTGGAAGGCGACGGCGACTATGTGCTCGTCGCGGGCTCCCGCGCGGCCAACCGGCCCACCACCACCGTGCGCGGCACCCAGGAAGGCGCCATCCCCACCAACACCGTCCTCACTTCCTCGCTGACCTATACCGATCAGGATCTTTTCGGCGGCACACTGACCAGCCAAGCCTTCTACCAGGATTTCGAAGCGGTCTTTGGCGGTGGCAATTATGCCACCTTCCAGGACCCTGCCATCGCGCCGATCGGCACACTCTTCGATCAGTCGGCGAACAATTCAGAAAAGATGGGCCTGCGCGTTTCCTATGAGCGGCAGGTGGACGCCGTGCCCGGTCTCAATCTACGCGGCGGGGTCGATGTGCTCAACGACAAGACCTATCAGGAACTGATCCTGACCGGCCGCAACTGGGTTCCGGAAACCGAGTTCACCTCCTACGCGCCATTCATACAGCTCAACCAGGCGCTGTTCGGCGAGCGTGTCTACATCTCTGGCGGCCTGCGCCATGAGATCGCTAAGCTGAAGGTCGAAGACTTTGAAACCCTCTATGCCTATGGCCCGCAACAGGTTGCCGGCGGCGAGCCTGAGTTTGAGGAAACCCTCTTCAATGTCGGCGCCACAGCCGAAATCATCGAGGGGCTGACTGCCTACACCTCCTACGCCGAAGGCTTCACAATGGCCGATGTCGGCCGTCTCCTGCGCGCCGTCAGCACACCAGGTCAGGACGTGGATACCTTCCTCAATATCGAGCCGGTGGTCTCCGACAATACCGAGATCGGCCTGGAATGGCGCAAGGGTCCGGTATCTGCTTCCGCAGCCTATTTCTGGAGCAAGTCCGACCTCGGCGCCCTGCTGGTAATGCGCAATGATGTCTATGAAGTCGAACGCCAGCGCACCGAGATCGACGGCCTCGAACTGACTGGCTCCTGGGAAACACCGGTCACGGGTCTCGCCCTCTCCGGCGGGTTCGCCATGCTCAACGGCAAGACCGACAGCGATGGCGACGGGAAGGTGGACATCGACCTCGACGGAGCAAATATCAGCCCGAACCGGGTCAACCTCGCCGCCGATTATGAGACGGGGCCTTTCTCCCTCCGTGTACAGACACGCTCGTATATCGACCGCGCCTTCGAAGGCCGGGCGGTGGGCACCGACTTTGATGGCTTCACCCTGGCCGACGCCTTTGTGAGCTATGCGGCTGATTTTGGAAACATCACGCTGTCGGCGTCAAACCTCTTCGACAAGCAATATGTCACCTATGACAGCCAGACTGTTCAGCCGACCAGCAACACGCGCTTCTTCGCCGGCCGCGGCCGGGTTATAACACTTGCCTTTGAGAAGAAATTTTGAGGCTGATGCTTTTCCTGAGGACGGCGCACGCTTGGGCGGGTGCCGTCCTGTCTCTTCTGATCGCCATACTCGGGCTCTCCGGCGCTCTCCTGGTGCTAAAGAAGGATTATCTGAGACTTGTCTTCCCGCAGGCGCGCGAACCCATTTCGCTCGGCCCGGAAACCCTCGGCCCGGTGATTGACCGGATCGAGGCAGAGTATGGCCCGCAGGGGCTGCAATACATTTCCCTCGGGGATCCTGATTTTGGCCTGCACAAGGCCGTGCTGCGCGATGGCGGCGGCGCCTATCTCGATGCGGCCGGCGAGACGGTGGCGCGCTGGGCCAGGAATGGCCGGCCTGAAGAGTGGCTGTTTGATCTCCACCACTACCTGCTCGCCGGGAACCCTGGAAAGATGATCGCGGGCATTGCCGGGGGCGCCGCTGTTCTGCTGGCGATCACCGGCCTCATCATCGTCTGGCCCAGCCTGCGCATGTTCGCCTGGCGTGTCTGGCCGAAAAGCGCCCTCCGCCGCGACCTTCTCGCCCAGCACCGCGACCTGGGTGTGATCTTCGCCCTGCCGATCCTGCTGATCGCCTTCAGCGGCTTCTCGATGGTGTATTCCGGTCCGGTTCGCGCCACGCTGAATCTGATCACCACCTCCAGGCCAGAGCCGCCTGATGAGCGCGTCAAAGCAGGCCCGGGCACCACCGACTGGACCGCGTCCCTCGCCGCCGCCCAGGAGCGCTTTCCCGGCGCCATCCCCCGCCTCGCCAGCCCCCCGCGCAGCGAAGGCAGCCCGGCCTCCCTGCGTCTGCGCCAACCTCAGGAGTGGCATCAGAACGGGCGCACCTATCTGCTGACAGACCCCGCCACCAACCATACCATCGGCGCGTCTGACGGTATGGCAGTCACCCGTGCCGACCGGATATTCAACACGCTCTATCCCCTGCATTCGGCCGGGACCGGAGGGCGCCTGTACGGCCTGCTGGTTTTCCTAACGGGCCTGTCACTTACCGTCCTCGGCCTTGCCGGTACATGGACCTTCCTGCGAAAGCCGAAACGCAAGCGCAAGAAAAAGCCCGTTCCAGTTTGCTGAGCCGCCGGATTTTTGCTTGCAAATGCCCGCTGCCTGCCCCAGCCTCGGTACCCGGAGCACGACATGCAGATTGAAACGGATCTCACCGGCAAGCTGCTGATTGCCATGCCCGGCATCGGCGACCCGCGCTTTGAGCGCACGGTGATCCTGCTTTGTGCCCATACACCGGAATTCGCTATGGGCATCGTCCTGAACAGGCCGATGGATGGTATCGACCTTCAGGAAATCATCGATCAGATGGATATCCCGCAGGATATGGACCTTGAAGGCATCACCATCCTCGAAGGCGGCCCCGTCGCCATCGAACGGGGCTTTGTTCTGCACACAGATGACGTTATCTGTGAGGGCGCCACGATGGAAGTCGAAGACGAGCTCTGCATGACGGCGACGCGGGAAATCCTCGCCGCCATTGCCTCGGCCGCGCCGCCGCGCAAATTCGTCATGGCGCTCGGCTATGCCGGTTGGGGCGCAGGCCAGCTGGAACAGGAACTGGCCCAGAATGCCTGGCTCATCGGCGCCCCGGATTCTGATCTCGTCTTTGGCGACGCCTATGAACATAAATGGCGCCACGCCCTCACACGCATGGGCGTCGATCTCTCGCGGCTTCAGTCAAACGCCGGCAACGCCTGAGGCGCGCTACACCACCGGCGCGCGCAGCAGGTCGAACACATCGGCGCCCGCCGCTTCCAGTTTTTCTTCCAGAACATCAACGCCTTGTTCCTCGGCAAGCCGGTACTCCGAATCCGATATCGGAATGATCTGTAGCCAGACGGTCCTGCGGGCGTCCTGTTCGAAGAGGCCGAACGTTTCGTCCCAGTAAAACGGGTGCACCAGCATGAGATGCTGCATCTGGGTGCCTGGGAAATAAGGCTCGATCACATCGGGCAGGATCGTGCCCAGCGCAATCGTCCACTCACCCGCCTGCACTTCATGGGCGATGTCGGCCAGCATCTCGACGAACGGGGTTTCATCCGCATAAAGCGCCCCGCACAGCTCAACCCCAAAGCCCATAGCTTCTTCGTCCAGAACCAGTTCCCGGTCGCTGAGGCCAATGGTGGAACAGGAGAGATAGTTTCCTTCCGGCGCGCCGGAGGAAACAAGCACGTTCACGGACAAGCCATCATGATAGGCCTGCGCCATCACCTTGATCTCCCCGCCAAAGGCTGCGGCCAGATAGTCCGCAATCGCGCGGTGGGCGGGAGGGGCCTGGCTCATCGGTTCATCCCTTCAGGAAGGCAAGCGCTTTGACCGCGTCCATCGGCCGGGCAAAGGCATAACCCTGCGCATGGTCAAAACCAAGCGCCCGCAGGCGGCTGGCGTCCTCGCGCTTCTCCACGCCCTCGGCGGTAGACGACATGCCAAGCCGGCTCGCCAGCAGCGTGATGGTGGAGAGGATGGTGTCATTGCGCTGCTGGCCCAGGCGGCTGGTCAGGCCATGATCGATCTTGAGGCTGTCAAATGGCAGGTCCGCGAGCCAGGCAAAGGAGGAATGCCCCGTCCCGAAATCATCCAGCACGAGCCCCGCGCCCACAGCTTTCAGCGCCATCGCGGCGGCCAGAGACTGGGTCTCGTCGCGCAGGGCCGCCTGCTCGGTCAGCTCCATACGCAGCGCCCGCTGTGGCAGGTCATAGCCATTCATCAGCGCCTCGATCAGCGCCGGCAGCGTGCTCTTGGTCAGCTCCCGCGCGGTGAGGTTCACATGCATGAAGATGTCGTCGCGCTTTGCCCCTTTGCGCAGGTTCGACAGCGTCTCGGCCGAGCGGATCAGCATATTGGAGGCAAGCGCCTGGTCTTCATACCGGCTGGGCGGCGCATTCACCTCCATCCCGTCCCAGCGGGCGAGCGCCTCAAAGCCGACGACGCTGCCATCGCGCAGGGAGATGATGGGCTGGTAGACCGGCATCAAGTCCGGCCCCGGGCGCATATCGCCGGGGTCGATCTCCGGGAAGGTCTCGCCCGAAAGCAGCATGCCGCGCGCTTCGCTGTCAGTCACGAAGGCGCCGACGAAATGGATGTCACGGCCATTGGAGAGACGCAGGCCGCAGCGCACCGGGCCGCCCTCACCGGTGGAGAGCGATTTGGCGAGGCGGCCGCGGCTGAGGCCCTCGACCATCTTCTCCAGCGCGTCCAGCGACCAGTCCCCCGTCAGGTCTGAGAGCAGCGTGCCGGTAGGCGCCTCGATGATGAGGCGGCCTGCCTCGCCGCGCCAGTGCCAGCTGCCCTGTGGCTCGTTAGGGGTGCGTTTTACCATATATCTTGTTACCTAGCGGCGAATATCCGCTCTGACGAGAGCGAAAAGGATGTGGTCGCGGCGCGTTCCGGCGATCTCCAGATACGCGCTTGCCCGTCCCTCTTCAGCAAATCCCGTGCCTTCCAGCACCCGGCGGGACCGGTCATTCTCCGGAACAATCCCCGCTTCGATGCGCGCCAGGTTAAGCATCGGAAACGCCCATGCGCACAGGGTTTCGACCGCTTCCGTCATATAGCCCTGCCCGGCATGGGGCGCGCCCATCCAGTAACCAAGGCTGGCGCTGTTGGCCGGCCAGGGGCGTACCTGTGTCAGAGAGGCACCGCCAACCAGCGTATTGTCGCTATGGCGGCGGATCAGGAACACATAGCCGCTGCCCGCTTTCCAGGCCTTGGTCCAGACGGTGACACGGCGCTGCCAGTCCTTGCGGCTGAGGGCGTCGCTGGGCCAGCTCGGCTCCCACTTCTCAAGGTAATCGCGGCTCACCGTGCGCAGGGCCGCCCATTCCTCATAGTCGGATCTGCGCGCCGCCATCAGCGCCACCCGCTTGCCCGTAATCACCGTATCAAGCGGGACAAATCCCATGGCAGCGGTCCTAGCCTGCAAACGCCGCGATACGGGCGCGCAACGCCGCCGGGTCGGCTGGCAGGCGCTCGAACACTTCGCCGCGATGGATCAGCTCTGCGCAACGGCTGGGCAGCGGGGCGTCCTCGCCGGTCGCTTGCTTGACGGTTTCGGGAAACTTGGTGGCCGCCGCCGTGGCCAGCACGATCGTGGCCACAGCGTCTGATGGCTTCAAGCCGCGCGCGATATGGGTGCCCACCGCCGTGTGCGGACAGATCAGCCAGCCGGTCTCCTGCCGGAAGCGTTCCATCTCGGCGAGGGTATCGGCATTGCCCACCGACGCGGCTGTCAGCCCGGTGCAGGAAAGGCGCGTCCGGGCCGTTTCGGGAATATCCGCCTCGCCCTGCTGGGCATAGGTCTCATAGGTGGCGCGCACCGCGTCTGCGTCCCGGCCGGTCACTTCAAACAGGATGCGCTCGAAATTCGACGGTACGGAAATGTCCATCGCCGGGCTCGGCGTCGCCACGGCGGCCTGACGGGTCATCTTGCCGGTGTTGAACACGCGGGCGAGGGTGTCGTTCTCATTGACGGCGCAGTGGATTTCCAGGCCCCCCGGCAGGAGCCCGCAGCGCGCGGCGACATAGCCCGCCAGCGCGTCGCCCATATTGCCGCTGGGCACCACGAAGCGCAGCGCCTGGTGGCCAAGCTGGGCGCTGGCGGTGGCATAGTAGACGGACTGGGCAGCAATGCGCGCCCAGTTGATCGAGTTGACCCCGGAGAGGCCGATGCTGGCGGCGAAGGCCTTGTCGGCGAACATGGATTTGACCATCGACTGGCAGTCGTCAAAGTCACCATCAACAGAGATGTTGAGGATGTTTTCAGCCCCGGTGGTTGTCATGAAGAGGCGCTGGACCGGCGAGATCCGCTCATGCGGATGCAGGATCACGAGACGCACATTCTTGGCCCCCGCAAAGGCACCGGCGGCGGCCCCGCCGGTATCGCCGGAGGTGGCGCAGGTGACGGTCATCCGCTGGCCCGACAGGCCGAGGAGATAGTCATAGATCTGACCGATGATCTGCATCGCCACATCCTTGAAGGCGAGCGTCGGCCCGTGGTGCAGCTCCATCAGCCAGAGGCCCGGGCCTGCCTGCGTCAGTGGGGCCACGGAACGATGGGAAAAGCGGTCATAGGCCTGGGTGCAGAGGCGGGTCATGACATCGGCGGGGATGGCGTCCCCGGCAAAGGCGGAGAGGATGCGCGCGGCGGTCTCGGCATAGGGCTCGCCCGGCTTGGCGGGGGCAATCTGCGGCCAGGTTTCGGGCACATAGAGACCGCCATCGGCAGCCAGGCCAGCCAGGCAGGCCCCAGCAAAATCAACAGGTTCAGCCTGACCCCGGGTCGAAATATACTTCACTTGCTCGTCTCCCGCCTGAAGCGCAGCCGCCCGCGCTGGTAATGGAAGGCCAGATACACACCGACGAGCGCCATGGCGAGGCCCCACCAGGTGATTGCGTAGCCAAAATGCCGCTCGGGTGGCAGGCGGGCGCTGTCGCCGGGCATAAGGAGGGGATTGGGAACGGCCTGGGGGGCCGGATAGTCCGTGCGTATCAGGGTTTCAGGCTCGAAGACGCGGGGGACAAGACGGGCGGCCTGATCGGCGGGAAGCGACGCGGCGAGGCGTTCCGGATCGAGGGAATAATAGACGCCCTTCTCCGGGTCGTCAGGGGTGGTGAAGGCGTTGCGGCGCTGGGGCGGATGCCACAGGCCGCGCAGGGTGAGCGTCTCGGAATCTGTAGCAGCCACTACAGAGGGCGGATCGATCGTGTAGCTGATGGTGAGGGGCAGGAAGAGGATGCCCTCGGCCGTTTCAAAGCCGGTGACCTGACGCCAGGCGGCGTCGCCATCGGCGTAGGCATAGACGATGCGCTCTGTGCCCGAGAGGGTTTTCCCTGTGATTTCAGCCCATTCGGGCTCCGCATCCTTGACCGCCATCTTCTCCGAATAGCGGGCCCATTGCCAGTTTCCGAACATGATGAGGATGGCAAAGCAGAGGAGGCTCAGCACGGTCATGACAGGTAAAGGGCGGAACATCATGGGTCAGATCCGGGACAGTTTCAGGACAGTTCAGGACAATCTGGGACAAACGAGGACACCAGAAAGACAAAGCCCGCCAGCGTGGGAACACCGGCGGGCCAGATTGTGTCATCCGCGCCACCCGGAGGCAGCAGCCGGTTTAGTGGCCGCCGCCATGCACCAGATGCGGCGCAACATAGACGAAGGCGAAGAGGAAGAGCCAAACCACGTCCACGAAGTGCCAGTACCAGGCCGCCGCCTCGAAGCCGAAATGCTTCTGCGGGGTGAAGTCGCCGGCCAGCAGCCGGATCAGGCAGACGATCAGGAAGATCGTGCCGATGACGACGTGGGCGCCGTGGAAGCCGGTGGCCATGAAGAAGGCCGAGCCATAGAGCGTGCCATCGAAGGAGAAGCCGGCATGGCTGTATTCGAGAACCTGAAGCGCCGTGAAGCCGAGGCCGAGCAGGATGGTGATGATCAGGGCGAGCTTGGCGTTTTTCATGTCGCCGTGAGCCAGCGCGTGGTGCGCCCAGGTAACCGTGGTGCCCGAGAGCAGCAGGACGAGGGTGTTCATCAGCGGCAGGTGGAAGGGGTCAAACGTGGTCACGTCTACCGGGGGCCATTGCGCGAAGCGTTGCAGGCCATCGGCGAACAGGGCGTTGGCCGAATCCCAGGTGTCGCCGACGCGGGCATCCCAGAAGATGGAGAATTCGAAGAAGGACCAGAACCAGGCGACGAAGAACATGATCTCCGAGGCGATGAACAGGATCATGCCATAGCGCAGGCCGATCTCCACCACGGGGGTGTGATCGCCGGTGCGGCCTTCCTTGATGACGGTCGCCCACCAGCCGAACATGACCCAGAGGACCATCGCAAAGCCGATAGCCATCAGCCACCAGGTACCCTCAGCCAGGCCGAACAGGCCTTTCATGTAGGTTACCGAACCGATTGCGAGAACGGTGATCGCCAGTGAGCCGAGGAGTGGCCACGGCGAGGGGTTCACCAGGTGAAAATCGTGTTTGACGTCGCTGCCGGCCATTAATTCAATCCCCTCCGGAATCGCATGCATTTCTCTGGCGCTGTTTATCGCCAGCGCGCGCTATTTCGCAACTGTTTCAGCCGGGCGTGGCCGGATTTGCCGCACCCCCGCCCGGAATGGCGGCGGGGACAAGGCCTGGCGCGGTCCCTGACACCTCAGTGCGGGGTCCATTATAGGTGCCACTGTCAAAGAAAGTGTAGCTGAGCGTGATGGTTTCGAGGTTTTTCGCCACTCGGTCTTCGATCATGTTGGGCGAGATGAAATAGACCACAGGCAGCTTGCGGGTTTCGCCTGCCGCGATGACGCGCTCGGAAAAGCAG
>JBKBIZ010000067.1:0-17266 GCA_046293975.1 Hyphomonas sp.
CCTGAGCGGGTGTTTCAACCCTGCCTTGGCAGCCCTGTGGAAATCTTCCGGCACTGGGAGGGGGGGCGGCGCGCAGGGGGTGGTTGATGGGTCAGATGGCCCCCATGATTCCAATTTCAGGCTGGATTGCAGCCCTGGGCGGCAAATGAGGCTTGCCCGGCCTTCCCATCATCTGTAGGGGTTCTGGTCGCTGGAGAGGTGGCCGAGTGGCTGAAGGCGCGCCCCTGCTAAGGGCGTATACGTTAACGCGTATCGAGGGTTCGAATCCCTTCCTCTCCGCCAGACCTTCTTTAAACCTAAAGAAAACAAGGTTGTGAGCGCGGCGGGGCCGCGTGTTCTGGGTTGGGCGGGTAGTTGGTGGCGGTAACCGATCAGGGGGCGTTGCGCTGGGACGGGTGGCGGTCAAAAGCAGGCGCGGCGTCGGGTATGCCTGCGGCAGCCCTTTGGGCCTGAGTGGCAGCCGCCCACCATTCCAGCTGTGCGAGCGTGCGGCCAAGATAGCCTGTCCAGGTCTCGGCATCGACATCTTCGGAAAAATCACCCTCTTCAGTCAGGATGTCCTGAGCTTTAGGGAGGTGGATCATCGCGGAGACAGGCAGGCAGCCGAGCTCTGAGAGGAAGGTGCGCATGCCCACTGCCGCACGGGCGCCGCCCCACTGGCCCGCAGAATAGGTTACGATCGCGCTCGGCTTGTAGGAAAAGAGCGAGCTGCCGAAATGGTTCAGCAGATGAGCCAGTGCCGGGCTCATGGAATGGTTGTATTCGGGGCTGACCATCACATAGCCGTCTGCTGCGTCGACCTTTTTTGCGAGCAGGTCGAGCGCTTCGGGGGCTTGGGACTTGGTGTAAGCAAAGTGGGGCTTGAAGACAGCGGGAAACTCGATCGACAGGGGATCGATCAGTTCTACAGAGTGGCCCGAATCCAGCAGGTGTTTTTCACATCTCCGGGCGACACGCAGGCCAAGCCGCGCCGGCCGCGGAGGCGTGCTGTCGCGGGCTGAGCCAAGGAATACGAGGAATTTCTGCACTTCTCACACCTATCATTCTTGACGCGCTCGCCACCCTGGTATGACAACCCTCGGCCGCTTGGCCCTGTAATGTCAATCAAGCAGGTGGGTTCATTTACAATAGCGCGGCGCGCCCAATCGCTGTGAGAATCTGCTCATTGGCCTCAGGTATTAGTCTGGATCATTGCCGCGCCTTTGGCTGCAATCATGATGGTCGGCGTGTTCGTATTGCCCGACGTGATCTGGGGCATCACCGAGGCGTCGATGACGCGTAAGCTCTCGATGCCTCGCACACGCAGGCGCGCATCGACGACGACCATCGGGTCATCCGCGCGGCCCATCTTGGCCGTGCCGACAGGGTGAAAGATGGTAGTACCTATGTCTCCTGCAATCTGAGACAGGTCTTTGTTGAGTGAGGCATTCCCCGGGACATGTTCCACGGGGCTGAATTTCCGGAGCGCAGGCTGTTGCATCAAGCGGCGCGTCATGCGGATGGCATCAGCGGCAACGTGCCGGTCTTCGTCCGTGTCGAGATAGTTCGGATTGATGATGGGGGAGGCGCATGGATCAGCGGTCGTGATCTGAACATATCCGCGCGAGGTTGGGCGCAGGTTGCACGCTGCAACGGTGATGGCGGGAAATCGATGTAGCGGCTCGCCGAACCGGTCGAGCGAAAGGGGTTGTACGTGGAACTGGATGTTCGCCCGTGTCTGGTTCTGGTCGGAGCGCGCAAAGATCCCGAGTTGTGACGGCGCCATTGTCAGCGGGCCGCGCCGCCGGAGGGCATAGTCCAGGCCCATCGCTGCTTTGCCGAAGGCCGAATAGTAGGTCTGGTTGAGCGTTGCGGTTCCAGAAACCTTATAGATGGCGCGCTGTTGAAGATGATCCTGCAAATTTGCGCCAACACCCGGCAGGTCCAAACGCGGTTCGATACCTGCCCGGGTCAGGACAGAGGCGGGGCCGATGCCGGAGCGTTGGAGGATTTGCGGGCTGCCGATGGCGCCGGCACATAAGATGATCTCCGCATGGGCGTTGACCGTGAACTGCTGGCCATGTTGCCGGAATACCAGTCCCGCTGCGCGGCCCTGTTCCAGCGTCACAGTTTCTACAAGTATATCTGTCTCTATCCGGAGGTTTGGACGTTTCAGGGCGGGCTTCAGGAAGCCTCGCGCGGCCGACCAGCGGCGGCCAGCTTTCTGGTTCACATGGAAGTAGCCTGAACCTTCATTGTCACCGGTGTTGAAGTCGGGCGTTTTCGGAATACCGATTTCTTCTGCGGCGTTGCGCACTGCGTCGAGGATGTCCCATCTGACGCGGGGCGGCTCAACGCGCCATTCTCCGCCCGTGCCGTGCACGTTGCTTTCACCGAGGAAATGATCTTCGATCTGGCGAAAGACTGGCAGGACATCCTCCCAGCCCCAACCCGGTAGCCCGCTATCCCGCCAGGCGTCATAGTCTGCCGCCTGGCCGCGCATCGATATCATGGCGTTGATCGCGGATGATCCGCCGACCACTTTGCCGCGCGGGTAGGCAAGCGTTCTGCCATTCAGTCCGGGTTGCGGCGCGGTCTCGAACATCCAGTCGCAGCGCGGGTTGCCGATGGCAAAAAGATAGCCGACCGGGATATGAAACCAGATCCAGTTGTCTTGCCCGCCAGCCTCCAGCAGCAGAACCCTTTTGGAAGAATCCGCTGACAGACGATTTGCGACCACACAGCCGGCCGATCCCGCTCCGACAATGATGTAGTCATAGTCGCCGGAAAAGGGCCGTGCGGGGGTGTCCATCAACCCGGTTGTACTTCGATGAAGCGGCCACCATCCTTTGCCAGACGCCGGAGGGTATTGCTGGGCGCAAACCGCGCATCTTCTGCGCCGAGGCGCTCCATCGTCGCCAATACTGCTTCCGCGCCAACCATGTCGCCGTAAAGCATTGGGCCGCCTTTGTCGGCTGGCCATCCATAGCCATTGAGCCAGACAATATCGATGTCTGAGGCGCGCTGGGCTTTCTTCTCTTCGAGGATTTTCAGGCCTTCATTGATCATCGGGTGGATGCAGGTGGCAATGATTTCGTCAGGCTTCGGCGCAGACCCGGCTGCCACGCCGGTAACCTCGGCAATGATCCGTGCCGTGACGTCCGATGGAATGGGGCGGCGGCTTTCGTCATAGTCGTAATAGCCAGCCCCTGTTTTCTGGCCCCTGCGATCAAGTTCACAGAGGGCATCGCGGATTGGGTTCGCCGTCTTTGCGCCCTTCTTCCAGCCAATATCGAGACCGGCAAGATCCGACATCTGATAGGGGCCCATGCGGAAACCGAACTGGTTGAGCGCCGCGTCGACATCCCAGGGCATGGCGCCCTGCGCTACAAGTTTCTGCGCCTGTGCCTGACGAGCGAAAAGGATGCGGTTGCCGACAAAGCCGGGGCATACCCCAACGAGCGTCGCGATCTTGTTGATTGTCCTGGCCAGATCCATGCAGGTCATGATCACATCATCTGCGGTGTGATCGGCGCGAACGATTTCGAGCAGCTTCATGACATTGGCGGGGGAGAAGAAGTGGAGCCCGATGACATCCTGAGGGCGCGCCGTGACGCTTGCGATTTCATCAATATCAAGCGCTGAGGTGTTGGTCGCCAGGATTGCGCCCGGCTTTGCGATACGGTCGAGGTCGGTGAAAATCTTCTTTTTCAAGTCCATGTCCTCGAACACCGCTTCGATGATCAGGTCACAGTCGGCAAAGGCGTGCATGTCCAGCGTACCGGAAAGGCGCCCCATTCTTTCCCCGACTTCTTCTTGCGGGAAGCGGCCATTATCGGCGCTGCGCTGATAATTGGCGCGTACGACCCCCAGGCCGCGTTCAAGCGCTTCCTGCTTCTGCTCAAGGATCACCACCGGGATGCCGGCAGAGGCGAAGTTCATCGAAATGCCGCCGCCCATCGTGCCTGCGCCTATGATGCCGACTTTCTCTATGCGGCGGCGGGGCGTATTGGCGGGAACGTCCGGAACGATCCAGGCGTCGCGCCCGGCCTGGGCGATGTAGGCGGATACCTCTTCAGGCGTCATGGGTATTGCGGGCATCGTGTTCTTTCCTCAAGTCATCATCTTGCGCCATCCTACGCTCTGACTCTGAGAATAGGAAAGTCCAGCCTTGCGGCTTCCTGGTGCGATTTTGCGCGATAGTCCGCTTCCTGTCCGGTTGAGCAGGCCTGGCAAGAAGTTAGATCGTCTTGCGGCGCAGGTTTCCGGAGATCACATCCAGGATCAGAACCGTGATAAAAATGACGAGCAGGATCGTGCCGACATGGCCATACTGGAGCATGTCGAAGCGGCCTTTCAGTTCCTGGCCGATACCTCCGGCGCCGACGAGCCCGATCACGGTCGCCATGCGAATGTTACGGTCCACCACGTAGAGCGTGAGCGCGACGAAGGAGGGGATGACGTTTGGGATAACCGCCAGGCGCAGAACGGTCAGCGGCCCGGCCCCCAGCGCCGCGAGGGCCTCTTGCGGGCGCACGTCAGCGGTTTCGACATCTTCGGCGTAGAATTTCGCCAGGAAGCCGATGCTGTGGATGGCAAGCGCCAGAATACCCGCCACCGGGCCAAAGCCGAAAAGAAGAACCAGGAACAGCGCGCTGACAAGTTCCGGAATGGTCCGCGTGAAGGAAATGAAGGCGCGCACGCCGGCGCGGATCAGCGGATGGGGCGTGAAATTCATCGCGGCAAGCGGCATCAGCAACAGGCTGACAATCATGGCGATAAGGCTTGCCCAGATGGCCATTTCGATCGACTGCAACATCTTGCTGCAAACATAGAAAACATAGCCGAAGGGCTGCACCAGAACCGTTTGCGGTATCTGCCGGGTTTCAATTTCCAGCGTTTCGGGATTGAGCGCGGTTTCCTGCGTGAACGACTGTTCGATATGCGCCAGGAAAGGAAGGCTGTCCTTGTCCGGAATATCGCCGGCTGAAAGTTGCGTGCGCTCATCCAGGATGATCGGGAACATCTTGCCGGAGATCGAAGCGATCCCGCGTTCGATCTGCGAGGCTTCCTGGCCGCCTGTGAGGGACACGGCCAGTTCCTGGATATTACCCGTCAGCACGCCCATCTCTACGCGCGGCGCCGACCAGATGAAGAAGGCCAGGGCGGCGAGCAGAATGAGCATCGCCCGCGCGCCGAACACCGGCTTCCGGTGCCAGGCGTGCGGCGGCCGGGCGGGGGGCAGGGTGGCGGTATACGTCATGCTGCGCCGCTCCTCTTGGGATTGGCGGCTGTTCCGTCGAGCAGGGCTGGCAGATCTTTCGGAAGGCCATTGAACACAACGCGCCCTCCCCGCATCACAACGATCCGGTCGGCAAATTCGCGGGCAAGGTCCATCTGGTGCAGCGAGCACAAAACGGCCGCGCCCCGTTCCTTTGCCGCCCGCCGCAGAAGCGCGAGAATGTCGCGTGAGGTCTGCGGGTCGAGGCTGGCGACGGGTTCATCCGCCAGGATAAGAACCGGCTCGCCCATCAGCGCGCGGGCAATGCCGACACGCTGGCGCTGCCCGCCGGAAAGCTCCCGCGCACGGCGGTTGGCTTCCGCTTCTGTCAGCCCGACTTCATCGAGACGCTGGCAGGCGGCTTCAGCGACGGCGCGCGGATAGAGCCGCAGCATGAGACGCCAGAAGGGTAGGCTGCCCGCGCGGCCGGCCATGACATTGTCCAGAACGCTGAGACGGTCGACGAGCCCATGATCCTGATGCACCATGCCGAGGCGCTGGCGGATCTGACGGCGGGTGGCGCGCGTCATCTCCACGCCGCCGATGGTGACAGCGCCGCTGCTGGCGGGAAGCAGGCCGGAAACAAGCCGCAGGAGGGTCGATTTGCCTGCGCCCGATGGCCCGAGAAGAACGCAGAATTCACCTGCCTTGATATCAAGGTCGAAGCCACTGAGCGCCGCGACGCCTCCGGAATAGATTGCGCTCACGTCCTTCAGGCGAAGGACGGGCAGGGCGGCGCTGTCTGGGGCAGGTTTTTCAGCCATCAGCGGGGGGAACCGGCGCGCCGGATCATGGCGGCGGTGAAAGTCTCATTGATCTTCTCCACCGGGGCGAAAGCGGCGTCGAAATCTGCGTCCGTGATAGTTGTGTCGTAGCGGTCCACCTGTTTTCCGCCATAGCCGCGAATGTCTTCGGGCCGGATGCCTGGCAACTCGTGCAGGCGGCTGACCGTGCTGCGCAGCTTTGCTTTTGTGGCATCGGGCAGGGCCTGCGCCACCACCAGCGGGGGATTGGGGATGGGCTTCGAGCGGCCGATCACACGGAAGCGCGCTGCGTCCAGCGCGCCGGAATTGGCCGCCCGCTCAAACGAGACAAAAGACGCGGCCGCGGCATCAACTAAGCCATTATCCAGCGCCATCAGGCCACTGGTGTGGCTATCCCCGATGCGGACTTTTGAGATATCCGTCAGCGGATCAAGTCCGGCTTCCATAAGAATATTCACAGGGAAGACGAACGCGCTGGCCGATTGGGGCGGGCCAAAGGCAACGGACTTTCCCTTCAGATCAGCGGCGGTGGTGAGGCCGGAGTCTCTGCGGGCGAAGATGCCAGCATAATAGGTGGCGCTGCCGCCGGTGGATTCGACCGCGAGCAGTTCAGCGCAGCCCCGGTCCCGGGCGTCGCGGTAGGAAACGGGGCCGAGCCAGGCAATATCCGCCAGGCCCGTGCACACAGCTTCGATGGCCGCGCCATAGCTCTGGCCGACGCGAACGCGGAAATTGAGGCCGCTGGCCCGCGTCATGGCATCAAACAGGGGAACGAAATCCGCCCTTGTGCCGTCTTCAGTCCCGCCATCTGCGGGGATCAGGATGACTTCCAGGGGGCGTGCCGCGCTGCCATCGCGGATCTGCGCCCCGGCCGTCGCCAGCGCAAAGAGGCAGAGGCAAACGAAACTGATAAACTGGCGCATCGCGTCATACCCCCTTGAAGCTGGGGCCAGAGGTACCGCCGGGCGGCAACACAAATATGACGGATCGTGAGAATTTTCTCCTGTTTTATGAATTTTATTCAATTCTGTTTGTGATAGATTTTGTTTTCCCGCAGAATCCTGCACAGACTGCGTTGAATTGAAAAAGTACAGACAGTCAGCGCGCAAAGGGCGGAACCAGTATGCCGAAAACAGCGAAGGGTGCTAAAGCGGCCCGGACCCCAAGCAAAGACACTTCGGTCGTCAGCAATGTGCTGAGCCGTATTCGTGTACGTCAGGCATCACTTGGCCCCAGCACGCGGTCGATTGCAGAGTTCGTGCTGGAAAATCCCCGCCGCGTGGTCGGCATGTCGGTGACGGAACTGGCGGGGGAGACGGGCGCCTCCGATGGCAGCGTCGTCAATTTCTGCCGTCAGCTTGGTCTGACGGGCTTTCAACAGCTCAAGCTCAGCCTGGCGCAGGACACGGTCCAGCCCGTCCAGTTTATCCAGGAAGATCTCCAGCGCGGCGACGACACCAACACGATCTGCCGCAAGATGTTTCATGCTGGCGTTCAGGCCCTGCGCGATACGCTGTCGGTGGTCGACGCCGATGCCATTGATCTGGCGGTTCAGACCATCCGCGCCGCAGACCGGATCGAGATTTATGGAATCGGCTCGTCCGCGCCTGTGGCCGAGGATGCCCAATATCGCATGCTGCGGATCGGCATTGATGCCCGGGTGGTGGTCGACAGCCATATTCAGGCCATCAGCGCCTCGCGCACTGGGCCGAATGTTGCCGTGCTGACCATCTCCCATTCCGGCGCAACCCATGAGACCTTGTCGGCGACCCGTCTGGCGCATGAGGCCGGCGCAAAAACAATTGTCATCACGAACTTTGCCAACTCGCCGATCCAGGCCTATGCCGATATCAAGCTCTACACGATGTCGCGCGAAACGCGGTTCCGTACCGAGGCCATGACCAGCCGCATTGCCCAGCTTTGCGTAATAGACACGCTGATCGCCGCTCTCGCCATGGCGGACTATGACCGCGCCACCGAAACCTTGCGCGAGACATTCGATGTCCTCTCCATCAAGCGTTTCTGAGGGTCTCCAGTAGCAGTTGAAAGAAGGCCTGCGGAGATGGCGCGACCAGCAGCGCGGGCATGCCGAGCTTGCGCGCGCCATCAATGTCGGTCGCTGGATTATCGCCCAGCATAACGGTTTTCGCAGGCGGCGTACCCAGAATGCGGCAGGCTTCCAGGAACAGATCCGGCGAAGGCTTGCCGATGGTCTCGATGGAGGTTTCCGAGAGATCGACAGCTGCGTTCAGCGCCGCGAAGATCGCGCCGGTCTCCGGTCGGATACGGGCATTGGCGCCGCGATGAGACCCATCGGGATTGGCGAGGATAACGCTCGCGCCGCCCGCGAGACAATTGGCGGCGCGCTCCAGGGCGGCGTAGGTGAGGCGCGTATCGCGCATGACAATGACAACCTGCGCTTCTTCCCGGACAACTTCCAGGCCGCAGCGGCGGGCATAGGCCTTCATGGCCGGGCTCCCGAGGATCATGGCGCGTTTCCATCCCCGCGCCGCAGCATGGCGAATGGCCCAGACACCGGCAAGAAGGACGCGGTCAGGTTTGAGGTCGATCCCCGAATCCCTCAGGATTGCGTGAATATCCTCCACCGTATTGGTGGAGTTATTGGAGAGGACAACAAGCCTTGGCTGAACCGCGCGCAGGAACTCGGCGGCCTCAGGAACTAGGACGTTGTCGATAGCGCAGCATCCATCCCAGTCGACGATAAAGCCGCCGGCTGATCTGATGACGGACACTGACTCGCGAATTCGGGTGCCTTCAAGCGGGATCACATTTTTCATGCAGCCGCCTTAAACGAATTGAATAAAATTCAAAATATACAAATTTCGTTCTGAGTAAAATTTATAATAGGATTACAGAAGCTTCACCTCGGCGTCACAATGGCCCGCTAACCCAACTCCTGCGCGGTGAGAAGACCTGCGCCAAGCATTTTTTGGCTGTGCCGGCGCTGCCCGCTACAGCCTGAACCTCGGAGGGGTGACGGTGAGATACGATCTGAGAAAGAGACTGTTGTTGAGTGTCGGGGCCGTTCTGGTCTCGGCGAGCTTCGCGGCGCCCATGATGGCGCAGACCGAGGCTGCAGAAGAAGATGAGGCCCGCCTCAGCACGGTGCTGGTCGAAGGCCGCCGCGTGGATCAGGCAACGCCTATGGCGATTGACCTTGTGCAGTTCGGCAACCAGGTTCAGCTGATTGACGCCCAGAAGATTGAAACGGGCGGCTTTACGAACTTTGGTGAAGCGGCTGCCGGTCTGATCCGCGGCGCGAATATCGGCTACTCTCCGGATGAAGGCGAGTTCACCATCCGCATTGATGGCGGCACCGACCGTGACACGCTTCTTCTGGTAGACGGGGTTCCCTATTTCGACCGCTCCAGCCCGTCAGAAGATCTGTGGCCGGCGACTGCCATTGATCCACGCATGATCCAGAGCGTCGAAGTCTATCGCGGCGGTCAGTCTCTGTATTTCGGATCGAATGGCGGCCTTGGTGTTGTCAGTGTAAAGACGAAAGAGCCCGATGGCACCAAAAAAGGCCAACTCGGCGTTTATGCCGGCTCGTTCAAGACGCGCGAAATCTATGGCAATGTGTCGATGCCGATTGATGAAGAGGGCAAGCACAGCTTCCTGGTCTATGGCCGGTCCTATCACTCCGATGCGCACGAGCTTTTCGACGTCTCCGCGTATGGCGACAACGTCCTGGCCCTCGGCGGCTTCCAGCCTTACCCGTACGACTTCAACAGCCTTGGCGTGAAGTATCTCTGGCAGATAGATGCGAGCTCAGAGTTGCGGCTTGGCGCAAGCTTCTCGACCATCGACTTCCATGACTCCTTCCCAAACTCGACGATCTACACCCCAAACTTCACCGAGTTCCCGATCTACACGGCGAACTACAAGAAATCTTTTTCGGACAACTTCCGGCTTGAGGTCGACTCTCACTGGCAGAAGCCGCAACTGAAGAACCATGAACTTCTGGCGCGCGTCTGTCGCACGCCGCGCTTGCAGGATCTTCCGGCGGACGTTCGCGCGATAGCTGCCGGTCAAGGTATCACCGGTTTCGCCACAGCCGCTCAGTATGAAGCTTTTGCGGCGACGGTTCCCAATCTGTCGTCGGGCTGTGTCACTAATCCGTATGGGACGACGGGCGGGGCAGCGACCAGCGCGCAGAATGGCTGGATGGTCAACCAAGACCCGAATAGCCCCTTCTTTGGTCAGCCCTATGGAACAGTGCAGAACCCGTTCCCGATCGGTGCCCCGATCGGCTATATCATCGAGACCACGACATCATTTGGTGACAACACACCGGTCAAGGGGTTCGGCTCAACGGACAACCGCCGGTCAGGCTATATTGACTATGGTATCAACGCCCGCGGTACTTACAGGCTCAACGATATTGTCGAGCTGGTTGGGGGTGTGCAGTACACGGCGTATGAAGACGCATCTGATGACTCTTTCGGGGTCAAGGATGTGAAGGTCACATCGACCGGCGTCTATGGTGATCTGCGTCTCAGCCTGCCCGTGCTCGAAGGGCTGAACGGTTCGTTCGCTGTTCGCCAGGATTTCAACGAGAGCTTCGACGACGAGATGATCTACAAGATCGGGCTTCGTCAGAACCTTCCGGGTGGGATCTATGCGCGTGCCAGTGGGGGCACTTCCTACTCCGCGCCCAAGATCGACGAAATCGGTGCCTACGGTGCCAACCAGAACCTCAATCCGGGTCTGAAACCGCAATCGGTGGAAGCGATAAATGCCGGCATTGGCATGGACGGTTCCTTCAGGGGCGCCACCTTTAACCTTGAGTTTGGCTACTTCCAGACCGACATCTCCAACCTGTTCGGCACACGCGCGGTTGAAGCGGTGTGTACTCAGTATGAAGGTAACCCCTACGGCCTCGACATCATCACCCGCAACCGGGAAAGCATTGTTCCGCCAGATGCGTTCTGTGCGACGGCAGCAAGCCGCGGGCTGGACGGGTCAGAAGTCGTGGCGATCAATACGCTGACGGCGCAGGAAATCGAAGGCTTTACTGTCGACTTCGCCTTCGATTACGGGCCTTTCTCCGGGGACGTGTCCTATACGATGATGGACTCCCTTGAGCCCAATCCGGTGTTTGGTCTTCCCGCGCGCCTTGACGGAACGACAGCCAATCTCGGTTTCGTAACGCCTGGCCCGGCGGGTTCCGAAGAGAAACGCCAGTCCGGCGAACGCCCGGAATGGACCGTCTCGGCCCTCCTGACTTACAAGCCGACCGATCAATGGATCTTCGCGCTCAATCCGCGCATTCAGGGGCCGGAATGGGCATACGCCCCGACAACCGCTGCCCGCCTGGTGGATGCTGACGGCAAGCGTGTGGTCGATGACGTCAACTTCGGCAACTATTTCGTGCTCAACGGGTCCATCCAGTATTTCTTCGGCAAGGATCGCCAACACCGCATTCTTGTTCGCGGGGTGAACCTTCTCGATGAGAATTACTATGAGCGTTATTCGGGCGGTGCCTCTCTGACGCTGGATCGCGCCGTTGTGCGCGGCGAAGTGGGAGTCAACGACAGCGCCTACTACCGCCAATACGGCTGGAACGGCAAACCCCGCTCCGCCTGGGTACAGTACGAGTACCGCTTCTGATCTGGTGCGGCAGCAGGCATAGCCCTGCCGCCCGTGCCATTCCCGGCTGGCCGCTACTCCCCGGAGCGGCCAGCCGGTCTCTCGCCTCGTTGAGTATCTGGCCCCATGAAGAAAGCCTGATCCCATGTTTTCACGCAGATCATTTATCGTCCTGACGGGCGCCGCTCTCGCGGCCTCCCAACAGCGCAGCCGGGCGGAAGCCTCTGCGCGCTACTTTTCGCTCGGTGTGGCTTCCGGTTCGCCGCGGCCCGAAAGTGTTATCCTCTGGACGCGCCTTGCTCCCGATCCGCTGAATGGCGGCGGCATGGCGCCCGGAAAAGTCGATGTGCGGGTCCGTGTCGCGCGCGACGCCGCCATGCGCGACGTTATCCGCGAGGAACTGGTCGCCACGTCTGAAGCCAAGGCACATTCGGTCCACTACAAGGTAGAAGGCCTCGAGCCAGGCCGGGAATACTGGTACCAGTTCAGCTATGATGGCGAAGATACCGTCATCGGCCGTACACGCACCACAAATCCGAAAGACGCCGAAGCCAGGATCGCGCTGGCCTATTGCCAGAGCTATGAAGCGGGCTTCTATGCCGCCTATCGCGACATGGCGGAGTGGGCACCCGACCTCGTGATCCATACCGGTGACTATATCTATGAAGGCGGCATCGGAAAGCTCGGCGCCACCATGCGTGATGTGGGCGGCGGAGAACGCCGGCTCTTTGAAACCGTGCGTCTCCACAACAGCTCCGAGATCGTGAGCCTGTGGGACTACCGCAACCGCTACGCGCTCTATAAATCCGATGCCGACCTTCAGGCCGCCCATGCTGCCTCGCCCTGGATCGTCGCGATGGACGATCACGAGATCGACAATAACTGGGCCGGCGACATACCCCAGGATCCGGAAAAGCAGACCGAACTCGAATTCAAGGTCCGCAAACGCGCTGCCTTTCAAGCCTATTACGAACATATGCCGATCGAGGCGCCGCCGGTCATCACCGGCATGGACTCAGGCCTACAGATGTACGGCCTCTACCGGCTTGGTCCAGCGCAGATACACCTTCTCGATACGCGCCAGTTCCGCACCAACCAGCCCTGCGGCGATGGCCGGAAGGCGGCTTGCGAGCAAACAATGGACCCGGCGCAGACGATGATGGGGAAAACCCAGGAGGACTGGCTGTACCGCGAGTTGAAACAGTCCGGCGCGCCCTACAATCTGATCGCCACACAGGTCTGGTTTACGCCGTATCGCTACAATAAGGCGCCCGAGGCTCCGGTGACGAACTTTGATAGCTGGGATGGCTACCCGCTGGCGCGCCAGCGGCTTGCAGATGTCCTGGCGCAGGGCGTGAAGAACCCCGTCTTCCTGACCGGTGACTGGCACACAGCGATGGCCTCAACGCTCTACCAGACACCGTTTGACACAAAGTCAAAGCGGATCGGTCACGAACTCGTCGGCGCCTCGATTTCTTCGGGCTGTCCCTGGGCGCGCGATATGGAAATCATGCGGGATGCCAATCCGCACGTCTCCCATCTCAATGGCAACAAGCGTGGGTATCTGCGTCTGACCGTGAAGAAAAACGACTGTATTGGCGACTTCCGTGTGGTGGACGATGCTGGCCGTGCGGATTCTCCCGTCCGGTCCGAACTGGAGATTCGCACGAAAGATATCTGAAAAATGCGGGGGGAGCCTTTGGGGGCAGGGCGGCGTTCCGCGTGCCTTTGTACCCCGAAGGTTGTCGCGCTTGGCGCCTGATCTGCTTGCCAGACAGTCCTCGGACATCTTCTTGGTTCATAAACCTTGCCGATAATGGCCAAAAATGCGAATTCTGGTTGGCTATGGTATGGCTGGGGGCTGGCTAGGATGAACCAAACTCTGAAAATTGTGATTGGAGGAATGGGTGTTCTCGCCGTACTCGGTCTTTTCGGGCTTGGAGTTTTCCGTCTGGCGACCAGCGCGCCCGCAGAGTCTTATGGGGCGTTGCGAGACGAAGAAGTGTTTCGGGATTGCGGCGATTGTCCCGACCTGTTGCGAATAGGCCCAGGGGCCTTTGAAATGGGATCAAGGTCGAGATTTCGATACAAGAATCTCGACCTTGATTCCCATCCAATCCGTACAGTGAATATTGATTATCCCTTTGCGGCTGGCCGCTATGAGGTCACATTTTCTGAATGGGATGCGTGCGTCGCGGATGGTGGGTGTGGCGGCTATTCCCCGCTAGACGAGGGATGGGGGCGTGGTGACAGGCCTGTCATTCATGTTTCGTGGCTCGACGCACAGGCATATGTTGACTGGCTCTCTGCCAAGACGGGGCAAGAGTATCGCCTCCTGAGCGAAGCGGAGTGGGAGTATTTGGCGCGAGGAGGTGTTAAGCACGCTTTTTCCTGGGGCCGTTGGCCCTCCCATCAGCATGCAAACTATGGAGAAAAGAACTGCTGCGTAGGTGTGGCATCTGGCGCTGATGAGTGGACACACACATCGCCTGCCGGAAGCTTTCCTCCAAATGCCTTCGGCGTATACGATATGGCGGGCAATGCTTATGAATGGGTCGAGGATTGCTATCAGGCCTCCTATGAGGGTGCACCATCCGACGGTTCACCTTTTCTCAACGGAGATTGTGAGCGCCGGCGTATCCGTGGAGGTGCGTGGTATAGCGATCCTGGGCGTGTTCGCCCTTCCTACCGAGCCTACCAGGCGCCGTCCCAGCGGGACTATGTGATTGGCTTCCGCGTGGCGCGCGATATGCCGTATCCAGAGTAAATTGTATTCAGGTATGTCATCTTCTTGGCTTAAGCACCACTCAAGGCTATCTCCGGATAGCGTGTGAGTGCTTCCTGCCAACCTTGTCCAGAATTATGGCAAATGCTCAATTGAAAGGGTTCCGTCGGTCTGTTTGTCAGCCTATGTAGGGCGTCATTCGCACATAGCGCAGGCTACGCGTCCCGGTGCCGGGAAAGAAATGACAAGGCTACGACTTCATGAGCAAATTATACGAAGAACTCGATTACTGCGCCACGGAGATCGGCGTTCTCTCGCTACGCCGCCGGTGGGAGCCGCGGCTTGGCAAGGATGTCTATGAGATCAAGCTCGGGGATGAGCATCTGATGTCAGACGTGTTCACTGTTTCGGAAATTGCGCTGGCCGATCTGGGACTAAGCGCCGTGATAGGGAGCGAGTTGCGTGTGGTGGTAGGCGGTCTCGGTATGGGGTATACAGCGCTGGCGGCGTTGAAGGATGAGCGTGTTGCGAGTGTATCAGTCGTCGAGTTGCTGGAGCCGGTGATTGACTGGCACCGGCGGGGCATTCTGCCGATCGGGGACGCACTGTGCACGGATCACCGGGTGAGCCTGGTGCAAGGTGATTTCTTTGAGCTGGCGTCCGCGCCAAACGGATTTGATCCGGATAACCCCAATGTAAGTTATGACGCGATCCTTCTGGACATTGATCATTCGCCGGAGATGTTGCTCGACAATCGCAGTAGCGCATTTTACCGGCCAGAGGGGCTGAAGGCGATGGCCAAGCATCTGCGGCCGGGCGGTGTGTTTGGGCTATGGTCCAATGAAGCACCGAGCGATGCGTTTACGGACATCTTGCGCGAGGTATTCCCCGAGGCGTGGGCAGAGCCGGTGGTGTTTCGCAATCCTTATAATCATTCGGAAATCGTGCAGACGGTTTATCTTGCCCGGACAGCATCTGAAAGCATGGACGGGAAATGAACGCCGCTGCGTCCGGCGGTGGGGGGCGGCTCGCCTGCCCGGTATGCGAGCATGTGGAGACTGAAGCATTTGCGCAGATCGGCGCGCGGGAATACTGGCGTTGCGCGGTGTGTGAGGCGCGGTTTCTGGACCCAGCGGCGCGGCTCGACCCACAATCAGAATACCAGCATTATCTCTCGCATGAGAATGAGGTGAGCGATCCCGGCTATCGGCGCTTTTTATCCAAGCTCGCCGATCCCATGCTGGCCGTCTTGCCCGCCGGAAGCATCGGGTTGGACTATGGCTGCGGTCCTGGCCCCGCGCTGGCCGTCATGATGGCGGAACGGGGGCATAGCGTGGCCTATTATGATCCGTTCTTCGCCCCGGATGCTGGAGCCTTGTTACGCCAGTATGATTTCGTTTTATGCAGCGAAGTGATTGAGCACTTCCATGATCCGGCTGCGGAATTCAGGCGGCTGAGGGAGCTAGTGCGTCCAGGTGGTTGGCTGGGCCTCATGACCTGCTTCCAGGTCGATGATGCGCGCTTTGCCACCTGGCACTACCCGAAAGACCCAACACATGTCGTGTTCTACCGCGAGGCTACCTTGCGCTGGCTGGCCAGCGTTGCCGGCTGGTCCTGCCATATTCCGCACAAGGATGTTGCGCTGTTGCAGAAGCCGCTGCTTACCTGAACATCAGCAGCGGGATGTGGCACGACCGGATGAGCGAGGTCGTCGTTGAGCCGATGATCAGGCTGCGGATGCGGGAATGGCCATAGGCGCCCATGATCAGCATGTCGGCGCCGTCGCGCTCGGTTTCCTCGGCAATGACCTTTTCCGCATGGCCGGGCTGGGCTTTTGCGGTGGCGTCATAGCCGGCTTCCTTGAGACGCGCGGCAGCGGCTATGCCCGCCTTGGCGAGGTCTGAGCCGGGGTCTGCAACGCTGAACACGGTGATGCGCGGGCGGTCTGCCATCGGAGACTGGATGAGGCTTTCGAGCGCCTTGCGCGCGCTTACGCCATCATCGAAGGCAAACACAGCATGTTTGATCGGCTTGAAAGCCCGGCTGGTGATCAGGACCGGGCGGTGCACGGCGCGCACGACGCGTTCGAGGTTTGAGCCCAGATGCAGCTTCTCAAAGTCTGCGCCTTCGCCGCGCTTGCCCATGACGATGAGGTCACCGGCGCGCTTGACGAGGGAGTCAGCGATCTCGCCGGTGCGCAGGGCAAGGCTGACATTCTCCACGCCCTGGCTTTCCAGACGTTGCTGCGCCGCGTCGAGAATAGCGCGGCCGCGTTCCTTGGCGAGTTCGGCTGTGCGAACATCGTGTTCTACGAGATCGTCCAGGAGCGTTGAGCGGGCGCCCAGGCCGATAGACCCTGACAGGTCGGTCGGAAGGGCACTGCCCCGGTGGTTGCGGAGAACATGGAGCAGTTCGATGTCGCCGCCATACTGGCGGGCCGCCCAGGCGGCATGGTCGCAGACGCTGTGCGTGTACACAGAGCCGTCGATGAGTGCGAGAATATGGGTCATTCTTGTTCCTCCCTAGTGGGACATCAGTTTGTCGAGCGCGCCGGGCTTGTCATGGATGGCGAGCTTGTCGACGATGGTTTCGCTGGCCTCGTTGAGGCCGATGAGTTCGACCTTAGCCCCTTCGCGGCGGAATTTCAGCACGATCATGTCCAGCGCGGCAACACTGGAGATGTCCCAGATATGCGCCTCGCTGACATCAATGATCACCTCGTCGAGCGTTTCTTTCAGATCGAAGGAGGCGTTGAAGGCTTCCACCGAGGCGAAGAAGACCTGACCCTCGACCTTGTAGCGGCGGATGCGGCCGTCTTCGGACACCGTCGAGGTGACCTTGAAGATCTGCGAGATCTTGCCGGCAAAGAACACGCCGGAGAGGAGGACGCCAATCAGCACGCCG
>JBKBIZ010000068.1:0-16933 GCA_046293975.1 Hyphomonas sp.
TCTGGATAGAGAATGTCAAAAGAAGAACTGATCGAATTTGAAGGCACAGTCGTCGAACTGCTGCCCAACGCCACGTTCCGGGTGAAGCTCGAGAACGACCATGAGATCATCGCCCACACCGCCGGCAAGATGCGCAAGAACCGTATCCGCGTGCTCACCGGCGACAAGGTCATGGTTGAAATGACCCCTTACGACCTCACCAAGGGCCGTATCACATACCGCTTCAAGTAATCGCCATGCCGGGCAGCGCGCCGCTCATTCTCGCCAGCGCGAGCCCCCGGCGTCTCGAACTCCTGGCCCAGATCGGCATTGTGCCGGATCAGGTCACCCCCACAGACATCGACGAGACGCGCCGCAAAGGCGAATCGCCTCGGGAGCTGGCCCTGCGGCTGGCGCGGGAGAAGGCGGCCGCGTGTGAGGCGGCGGGCGCGTATGTCCTCGCCGCTGACACGGTTGTCGCCATCGGCCAGCGCAATCTTGAGAAGGCCGCTGACGAGGCCGAGGCTGCCGCTTTCCTGCGGCTTCTCTCCGGCCGCGCGCATCAATGCATCACGGGCGTCGCCGTGCGCGCGCCGGATGGGCAGATTGCCTCGCGCGCCGTGCTCGCCCGCGTGAAGATGAAACGCCTCACCGAGGCTGAAATCGCCGCCTATGTCGCCAGCGGCGATTGGAAGGGCAAAGCCGGGGGCTATGGCATCCAGGGCGCGGCGGGGGGCTTTGTCACCGCCATCAATGGCAGCTACACGGCAATTGTCGGCCTGCCGCTCTATGAGACGAAATCCCTGCTCGAAGGCTTGGGATACCGGCGCTAAGCGGGCTTCTGCCCAGATTTGGCCACAAGCCTGTCTTCAGATTAATGCGCATTCTCGGAACCATTGCCCGTTTGCGGGCTTTTATTCTGCAATTGAGCAATCCTGCTCTTGTAGATGGAGCCCCTCATGAAAAAGCTTCTCGCCAGCTGCGCCGTTGTCGCCCTTATGGCTGCCCCCGCGCTCGCCCAGTCCACCATTGATCCGACCACGCCGGATGCAATCCCGGTTGAACCCATGACTACGGAAACCACAGATCCGATGAATGAGTTCCAGCCGCAGACAGAAGTCCTGCCGCAAGAGCTGCCGCCTGAGCCAGACATGGCTGAAGAAGTCGCTCCGCCTACGCCTGGCGTTGATGCGACGATGCAGGCCGAAGCCGAGGCGGAGGATGAGTCGTTTGCGGAAACCGAGGACAATGCTTCTTTCGCTGACGCTGAAGCCGACATGACTGTGACCGCTGAAGTGGTTGCTCCTGAAGTCGCCCTTGAAGCTTCGGTGAGCGAAGCGGATCTGCCGGAGGAGTATTCCACTGACGATCTGAACGCCAATATGCTTGCCGCAGTCAACACGGTCGGCACGGAAATTACTGAGCTTGACGCTCAAGCCGATGTCTGGGTGACCGCTGATGGTTCGCCGGTTGATCCGACCTACGCGCCAGAAGGCCAGGGCGATCTGGATATCATGAGTGAAGAAGAAGCTCCGGTTACGGATGGTGAAGTTTACATGACGCCGGAAGCCGAAGCCCCGGAGTCTAGCTCATTCATTGAGCCAGGCCTCGACCCGGTGCCGGAAGATACCTGGAACAATGAAGCTCCGGTTTCTTCCGAGGATGCTCCCGAGACGGAATACTGATCTGACTTGAGGTCAAACCCAGAAAAAAGGCCGGCTCCAACGAGCCGGCCTTTCTTTTTGCGATCATGTTTTACCTCAGGCGCGTTCGGTCATCGAGACAGCGGCAATCGACAGCGCCGCGCCGATGATGATGGCGAGCCACATCGGGTTGCTTGTGGCCGCCTGGCTGATCTCGCTCCGCGCTACCTCCAGCGCGGAGGTCACCGTATGGTCCACCCCCACAAAGGCTGACAGCAGGTCAGGCAGCTGGAGCAGGGCAATCACGGCGCCCAGGAATCCGAACGCACCAACGATCAGCCGGCGGATCATCGCCTGGCGGCGCACGCGCTTCATCACGTCCGCAGTAAAGGGCGCCGCGTCCAGTTCCGCATCTTCAGCGGCGAACAGCCGGGCGAGATCGCCATAGGTTTCATCGTCACGCATCGTCATCTCTCCATTATGCCACGTCGGCATTGGCAAGGCACGTCCTGAGTTGGGCGACCCCGCGCAGGACATGGGATTTCACAGTGCCCAGCGGCCAGCCTGTGGCCTGGGCCGCTTCTCGGTGGCTGAGCCCTGCGGCGACACACAGCACCACGCAGATCCTCTGGGCTTCGGTCAGGCTGTCCAGCGCGCGGGCGAGGTCCATCCTGGTTTCGGTGTCGGCGGCCGAGCGATCAAAGGGCCGGTCGAACGGAATGATCTCGGCCGTTTCATCGAACTCGATCTCGATCTTCTGGCGGCGGCGCCATTGCAGGAACTCCCGCCAGCAGATGGTGCAGATCCAGGCGCTGAATGTGCCCCCGGCATAGGTGGCGATCTTTTGCCAGGCCGCCAGGAACGTCAGCTGGGCGATGTCGTCGCCCTGGGCCGCCGAGCCGGTCAGGCGTCGGGCCATGCCGCGCACCCTTGCCTGATGCCGGCGGACAAGTTCGGCGAAGGCCTCTTCGCTGCCCTTGGCCGCCGCATGGGCGAGATCGGGGTCTGATCGCATGTCCCGTCCTCCGGACGCCACCAGCCTGAGATTATTCAGCGGCCGGTTTTTCACGGCCGAACGCCCAGAGACCAATGTAGGCGATCCCGATGAAGATGGGGAAGCAGGCCACGCCGAGCATCGGGGTGAGGGCCTGCGATTCTTCGGCGCTGATGAGGCCGCCGAGCACGGCGAACGCGGCGCCGAAGGCCAGGAACAGAACGCCCCGGCGAAGGTCAGCGCGCACGGGGTCGGTCAGCAGGGACATCTTGTCCATCATTTCCGGGGAGAGCGCCTGGCCTTTCTCGATGGCAAGACGCAGCGTTTCGTGAACGGTGTTACGCTTGCGGGCGTTGAAGTGGCTGACGATCCACACGATCAGCGCGGGGGAGAGAAAGAGAACGATAGGAACGAGAACACTTTCCAGGTCCATTTGATGTTGCTCCGAAGGGCTGGTTGGTTGGGCGCAGGCGTGTTTGCCAGCGTCTATGCCCGTAAGATGCCGCCGGCGCGGGGTTTGGATGCGGCAGGTGTGAAAAAAAGTTCAGGATGGCATGATTGATCCCATCTCTTGCCCGGACGCGCGGCGCGGCCTAAGCGCGGGGGGCGATGGTCAAGATAACACCCAAGAAGATGCGCCGCCCGCATGTGGCGGCTGATCTGGCGACCGCCGAAGGGCGCGCTCGGGCAAAGCGTGAGCTGTATCTCGGCGATCACGGTTTCCTGCGCCTGCGGTTTTCCAATCTCCACCAGATCTCGCCCGAGATGTGGCGGGCAAACCAGCCCTCCCCAAAACAGGTGCTCGCCCATGCGAAGGAACGGGGCATCAAGACGATCCTCAACCTGCGCGGCCCCACCACCAAGGGCTTCTACCTCCTCGAAAAGGAGGCCTGCGAAGAGGCGGGCATTGATCTCATCGACTTCCAGATGTTCTCGCGCGAGCCGCCCACTGTGGATAAGGTCTTTGCTGCGCGCGACCTCTTCGAGCGCATTCGCTATCCGGCCCTGATGCATTGCAAATCCGGCGCAGACCGGGCCGGGATCATGGGGGTACTCTACAAGCTGCTGCGTGAGAAAGTGCCCTATGAAGAGGCCCTCGAGCAGCTTTCCAGGCGCTATCTTCACATCCGCCACGGCAAGACCGGCGTGCTGGACGCTTTCTTCGAAGCCTATGCCGCTTTCAATGCAGGCCGGCCGCGGGATCAGTGGAAGCCATTCCTTGATTGGGTGGCCGAGGATTACGATAGGGTCACAGTTAAGACGGCGTTCCTCCAGAAACTGGGGAAGGGACCGCAACTCGACCAGATCATCGGTCGGGAATAGCGCTTTCCAGCGTCCCGGATTCATGTCAGCACAACGCACTAAGGGTCCGAGGAGTATTCCGTCATGAAAGCGGGGATTGTTGCCGCCATCGCAGCTTTGGCGCTATCGGCATGCGGCCTTGCAGGGCCAAGTGACCGTCAGGTGCTTGTGGACGCCTGTGTCGCCGACGGCGAAACAGAGGCGACCTGCGGCTGTATCACGGATGCCATGCAGAAGAATCTCTCACCGGAACTCTTCAAGAAGACTGCTCAGTCAGTTGGCCGGGACAAGAAGGACATGATGACCTTCGTCGGCGAATTGACCGTGCAGGAGCAGCTGTCGTTTTCGTCAGTGCTCGGCGACATGTTTGCCTGCTCCCTGACCGGGGGGAAGGCTGAATAGGGCTTTGCTGCGTGTCCGCCTTGCTTCCGGTGACGGGGCAGCGGAGTGTGGCAAGCGCTGGTTAAGGTGACGCGACGGCGCGTTCAGCCTAGAATGGGACTGAAACAGGAAGGGGATGTCCATGAAGTTCATCATTATCAACAGTTTCCGAACGATGGTCTATGTGGCCTACATCTCGATCATCATCGGGGGTATTGCGCTCGGCATTTACCAGAAGGGCGAGTTCACCGGCGAACTGCTCGGCCTTACGGGCGGTCTTGCCCAGCTGGCAGACTTTGCCGTCTTCGCTTTCGGGGGCTGGGTTGCCGCGAGCCTTATCTGCGGCCTGATCGTCACGCTGCTGGACATCCGCGACGACATCAACGACCGCCTGCCGGACGCGCGCCGCGATATGTAACGACTTATCTGGTCACAACTGGCCAGACTCAGATATGCCGTCAGGTGCACGCCACCTGGCGGCATTTTCATAAGTGCAAAAGCACATTCGGGAGGAATACGGGCTCATGACCCCCATCGCCGCAGCCGCCGTCTATACCGGCGTCAACATTCTCATTCTCTTTCTCCTGTCCTTCCGGGTAGTCGGCCGCCGCCGCTCGGCCCAGGTCTCCCTCGGTACGGGCGGGGACACCGAACTTGAAACCCGCGTGCGGGCCCATGGCAACGCGGCCGAGTATATCCCGGCCACCATGCTGGGCCTCTTCGTGGCCGCCAGCCTCGGGGCGCCGATCTGGGTGGTTCATGCCATCGGCGGCGGGTTCACCCTTGGCCGGGTGCTGCATGGCATTGGCCTGTCGGGGGGCATCCAGGCGGGCCGGGCGCTCGGTATGGTGCTGACCTGGCTGGGCATGTTGGGGGCTGGCGTGGCCGCAATCTGGCTCGGATTGTCCTGATTTGTCCTGAACTGTCCCGGAATGCATGGCACCGTGCCTGTTGCGTGCAGGCCCGGTGCGGTCCATTTACCGGTGATGGCCGATTCACAAATTTCCCCCGAAAATACCCTCTCTGACCTGCTCGACCAGTGCCGCAAGGCCGGGGCCGACGCAGCCGATGCCCGCCTCGGAATCGCCGATGGCGTCAGCGTTTCGGTCCGCGATGGCAAGCTTGAAAGCATAGAACGCGAGGAAAGCGCCAGCATCGCCCTGCGCTGCCTTTTCGGTAAGCGTCAGGCCAGCGTCTCCGGCGCTGATCTCAGCCATGAAGGCCTCAAGGCCCTCGCCGAACGCTGCGTTGCAATGGCCAAGGCTGTTCCGGAGGATAAGTTCTGCGGTCTGGCTGATCCGGCCGAATTGCTAGGCGGGGCCGCTGATCTGGACCTTTCTGGCGAGCCTGAAATCTCCGCCGAAACGCTGGAACGTGAAGCCCTTGCCGCAGAAGCCGCTGCGCTTGCCGTGCCCGGCGTGAAGACAGTTGCAGGCTGCGGCACCTCCTGGAACCGCTCCTCCCGCTGGGTGGCGGCCACCAATGGCTTCCGCGCTTACAAGACCGGCACCTCCACAAGCCTGGGCCTTGCCGCCGTGGCTGAGAAGAATGGCCAGATGGAGCGGGACTATGACAGCTGGTCGGTCCGCTTCATCAAGGACCGCCCCTCCGCTGAGGAAGTCGGGCGCACGGCCGGGGAACGCACGATTGCCCGCCTCGGCGCCCGCAAGATCGCCACCCAGAAGGCGCCCGTCATCTTTGACCGGCGCGTCTCTGACGGCCTCATTGGCGCGCTGCTCGGCGCCATCTCCGGGCCTTCGATTGCCCGCGGCGTCAGCTTCCTCAAGGACCGGATGGGCGAGCAGGTATTCGCCAAGGGCATATACATCACTGACGACCCCTTCCGCCCGCTGGGCATGGGCAGCCGGGTACATGATGGCGAGGGCCTTCCCGTTGCCGAGACGCACCTGATTGAAGACGGCAAGCTGACGACCTGGCTGCTGAACCTGCCGTCGGCGCGCCAGCTTGGCCTCAAATCCAACGGCTTTGCTTCGCTCGGCTTTGGTGATCCGCCGGGCGTCGCTACGTCAAACGTGTATCTGCGGCCGGGCAAAGACAGTCCCGGCACGCTGGCAAAGCAGATCGGCAAGGGCCTTCTGGTGACCGATATGTTCGGCCCCTCGATCAATCCCAATACGGGGGATTATTCGGTGGGGGTTGCCGGTTTCTGGATTGAAGACGGGGAAATCGCCTGGCCGGTCTCCGAGGTGACGGTGGCGGGCGATCTGCCGTCCATGTTTGCCCGGATGGTGCCGGCCAATGACCTTGAACTGCGTTCGACGCGCGACGCCCCCTCGATCCTCATTGAGGATATGAACCTTGCAGGCAGCTGACCGGACCCTCGAACAGGATATTGAAGTGATGCTGGCGCTGGCCAAGGAGGCGGGCGACCTTGCCCTTTCCTTTACGCTGAAGGGCGGGGCCGAAGCCTGGAACAAGACCGGCGGCAAGGGCCCGGTGACCGAGGCGGACCTCGCCGTGAACCGCCTCTGCCTGAAGCATCTTCAGGCCGCCCGGCCCGACTATGGCTGGCTCTCCGAGGAAACGCTGGACGAGCCCTCGGCGCGGGCAAAGTCGCGCGTCTGGGTGGTCGACCCCATTGATGGGACGCGCGCCTATATCAACGGTGATCCGCACTGGTGCATTGCGCTGGCGATCGTGGAAGAGGGCGAGGCGGTGGCCAGCGTGCTCTATGCGCCGGCGCTGGGCCGCATGTATTCGGCCCGCAAGGGCGCGGGCGCGTTCCTCAATGGCAGCGCCATCCGTGTTTCCCTCCGCGCGGCCGAAGACGGCCTGCGCCTGATCACCAATGAGGGCCTGGTCACCCATCCCTCCTGGCCCGAACCCTGGCCAAGGGTGGAGATTGCGCGGCCCAAGCCGAACGCCACCCTTCTACGCATGGCCCATGTCGCAACCGGCGAGTGGGACGCCGCCCTCGTGCTGGCGGAAAAGTCCGACTGGGATCTTGCCGCCGGGACGGTGCTCGTTCAGGAAGCGGGGGGGCAGGCGACGACCCATCTGGGCGAGCCTTTTGTGTTCAATCAGGCCGTACCGGCCCAGCGCAGTGTCCTCGCCTCTGGAAACGCGCTGCATCCTTTGTTACTGCGCCGCCTGGGTGTGGTGAAGATTCCAGATCCACAGGCGCGAGCCCCCCAGCCCCCTTCTGCCCCTAAGGAGTCCAAACGGATGAGTGAGAGCACAAATACCGGCAAGCAGCTGCTGCATATTGTCTTCGGCGGCGAGTTGAAAGACGTGACCGGCGTTGAATTTCAAGACCTGTCGCGGATGGACTTCATCGGCGCTTTCCCCAATTATCAGGAAGCCTATGATGCCTGGAAATCGGCGGCACAGCGCACGGTAGATCAGGCCGAGATGCGCTATTTCATCCTGCATGCCCACAAGCTGCTGGACCCCGCAACAGGTGACCATCATAACGTCTGAGCTCCCTCCTGCGCCAAAGGAAAAAGCCCAGCGCTCGCTGCTGCGGCTGTTCAAGGCGCATTTCTGGCCTCAGAAATCATGGTTCATTGGCGGTGTGCTGATGGCCATCCTCTCGGCAGGGTTCAGCATCGGCTATGTCGCCGTGCTCGATTATATCGGCAATGGCCTGCAACGGGATATCGAACAGGCGGCGGCGGGCGTGTCCGCGCCGATTGACTGGATATGGGCGGGAATCGTGGCCATCGTGGTGCTGACGATTGGGCGCGCCTTGTCGATGTATGCCATGAACCTGCTCAACAATACCGGCGTTCAGCGCGGGCTCGTGGGCGTTCAGTCGGTGCAGTATGATGCACTCACGGATGGTGATTTCGCACGCATTTCGGGCGATGCTTCAGGCGGCTTCGTAGCGCGGTTCATCAATGATGTTGTGGCGATCCGCGAGGCAATGTTGCGCTTTGCCAACAATTTCCCAAAAAGCTCGGCCACCGTCATTGGTGTGCTGATCTGGCTGTTCTGGAAAGACTGGCAGCTGGCCCTCATTATTGCGGTGGTTTATCCCCTGGCGCTTGGGCCAGTTGTGTCGCTTGGAAACTCCGTACGCAAGCGATCAAAACGAGCCCAGCAGCAGACCGGCGAAGTGACGTCTCTGTTGACCGAAGGCTTTCAGGCGGCGCGGGTCGTCAAGGCTTACGGCCTTGAAGACTGGCAGAAGGCGCGAGCGGCCAGAGGCTTTACCGAGCGCTCGCAGCTGTTCTTGAAAGTGTTGACGAAGCGCGCGGGCGTGGACCCCGTTCTGGAAGTTTTTGGCGGCTTTGCGCTGGCCGTATTGCTTGGCTTTGTTGCCTGGCGGATCGCGCATGGTGAGAGCACGTTGGGCGACTTCCTCGGCTTTCTGGCGGCTGTTGGTATCGCAGCGCCCGAAGTGCGCTCGCTCGGCGCGATTGGCGCGGTGGCACAGGAGGGCGCGGCGGCGGCCGACCGGGTGTTCGAGATTGTCGATCGGCCTGCGCAGGTGGCTGACAAGCCCGGCGCCCGGCGGCTTGAAACCGTCCGGGGCGAGATCGAATTCCAGGACGTGCACTTTGCCTATCCCGATGGCACGCAGGCGCTCAAGGGCCTCAGCTTTACCGCGCGGCCGGGCGAAACGGTTGCCATCGTAGGCGCGTCGGGCGCGGGCAAGTCAACGGTCTTCAATCTGCTGATGCGGCTTTATGATCCCTCCTCGGGCGCTGTGGCGGTTGACCAGCAGGATGTGCGCGAAGTGACCGGCGGCAGCCTGCGGATGCAGATGGGTCTTGTTGCGCAGGACGCGGCGCTGTTTGACGACACGATTGCCAGCAATATTGCGCTCGGCCGCATCGGCGCATCGCGGGACGAGATCGAGGCGGCTGCGCGCGCGGCCAATGCGCATGATTTCATCAGCATGCTGCCGGGCGGGTATGACGCGCCGGCCGGGGAGATGGGGCGCAATCTTTCGGGCGGACAGCGGCAGCGTGTGGCGCTGGCGCGGGCCATTTTGCGCGGTGCGCCGATCCTGCTGCTGGACGAGGCGACCTCGGCGCTGGACGCGGAAAGCGAAGCCAAGGTGCAGGGCGCGCTGAGCGAATTCGGCAAGGGGCGCACGGTGCTTATCATCGCTCACCGGCTTTCCACGGTTCGTGCGGCAGATCGCATCGTCGTGATGGAAGATGGCCGGGCCGTCGAAGAGGGCACGCATGAAAGCCTGATGGCCGCCGGGGGAACCTATCGCCGGCTGGTGGAGCTTCAGCTCAGCTAGTCGCCCGTGAAATCGGGGTCGCGCTTTTCGAAAAACGCCTGGACGCCTTCCCGGAAATCATCTGTCTGCTGCATGAGAGCGAACGCCTCAAGGTCACGGTGTGCGGTCGCCTTTGCCAGGGCCAGCGCGGCGATATTCACGTCCTGCTTGACCATCTTGAGCGCTGTTGACGGCAGACGGGACGCGGCTGCGGCAATCTCATTTGCCTTGGCGAGCGTTTCGCCGGGCGCTGTCACATGGTCGTAAAGGCCCCAGTCCAGAGCGGTTGCCGCATCCACCTTCTCGCAGAGGCCGGCGATGCGTTTTGTGCGCGCCGGGCCGAGGAGGGCGACGAAGCGCGGGATCGACCCCCAGCTCATATTCATGCCGCGCTCGACTTCGGGGACGTAAAAGGTGGCGGCAGAGGAGCCAACGCGCAGGTCGCAGAATGCCGCCAGCGCGGCCCCACCGCCAACGCACCAGCCTTCGAGGGCGCAGATGGTAAGCGCGTCCACCTGTTCCCAGGCCGCGCACATGTCAGGCCCGGTGCGCAGCCGGACGCGGCGCTCAGCCAGACCGAGACTGCGGACGTCTGCGCCTTCGGGGTCTTTCAGATCGGCGCCGAGCGTGAAGTTGTCGGTTCGGCCTGTGAGGATGACGGCCGAGATGGACGGGTCGCCGTGAAACTGGCGTGCGGCCTGGGTCAGCTCCCGCATCAGTTTCTGGCTGAGGGCGTTGGCTTTCGAGCCGGTGTCAAAAGACACGGTGGCGATGCGGCCTTCTTTCTGGATACGGACGAGATCCATGATGTGCAATCAGTTCTGCGGTCCGGCAGGGCGTTCCTGCGGGAGCTGGGCGGCGGCATGGCGGATGAAGCGTTCCAGCTTCTCCACGCTTTCTGCGCCTTGTACGGCGACGCGGCGATTGGCGATGTAGGTCGGTACGCCTGTGATACCCATCTGGCGGAAGGTGTCTGCTTCCTGGCGCACGGTCGCGACATCGGCGCCGGATTTCAGCAGGTCAGCAACAATATCCGCGTCCAGATCAATCGCGCGGGCGATGTCCACAAGCACATCATGATCGCCAATGTTCCGGGCTTCGTTGAAATAGGCCCTGAAGAGGGCTTCCTTTGCGGCGGCGCCTTTGCCCTGGCCCTGCGCCCAGCGCACGAGGCGCTGGGCGTCGAAGCTGTTGGGGCGGTGGGTGACGGCGTCAAACCGGTAGGGGATGTCCTCGGCATTGCCATAGTCGATGAGGGCCTGGCGCATCTGGGCCATACGTTCTTTCCCCTCGGGGGAGGAAACGCGGCTGCTCATATATTCCTTGTAGTCGACACCGGCTGCCGGGATTGTCGGGTCGAGTTCATAGGGGCGGAAGAGCAGCTGGACCTCGATATCCGGCGTGGCGGCGATGGCGGCCTGAATGCGGCGCAGGCCGAGCCAGCACCAGGGGCAGACGGGGTCCGATACCATTTCGATTGCGACGGTCATGAGCGCCTCCTTCTGCCGATGCGGCTTTGAGGCGAGTATAGGCACGCAGGCGCGCTGCGTCACCGGTTTGGCGTCGTTTCCGCAGCGTCGCCGCGTGTGGCCGCTTCGGCTTCCAGGGCGCGTTCCATCTCGCTGGCAAACCATGTGTCGGGGTAGCTGACCTCTGGTGCTGGGCGCGGTTTCAGGCCGAAGGGCATGGCGACAGCGGCAGGCACGGTTTCGTGGTCGGCGAAAAGGCGGCTGGAATTATTCTGCGGGAACATTGCGGCGATCAGCAAGCCGATGGCGACGATGACGCCGGCATGGACGTTTGACTTGAACATCGCGAGCGCCTTGCCCTCGCCTTTGGTTTTCAGCGTGTTGGCCTGCCAGGCGCCGTGGGCGAGGAAGAGCAGCGCCGTGAGCGCGCCGAGCCGTCCGGCGCCCTGGGCATAGGCGGCGATGCCGATGAGCGCAGCGGCGCTCATGTGGAAGCCAAAGGAGATCAGCACGGCCCGCTCGCCGAAGAGGCGGGCGGTGGAGCGTACGCCGATCAGGGCGTCGTCTTCGCGGTCCTGAAGGGCGTAGATCGTGTCATAGGCGATCGTCCACAGGACGAGGCCGAAATAGAGGATGTAGGTGGGCCCGGTGATGACATTTGCGGTCGCCGCGCCGACCAGGACGCCCCAGTTGAAGGTGAGGCCGAGCCAGGCCTGCGGCCACCAGGTGACGCGCTTGGTATAGGGGTAGATGGCCACCAGCGGCAGGGCGAGGAGGGCGGCGATCTTGGCGTCCCAGGGCAGGGCGAGCCAGATGAGAAAGCCGACGGCAAGCTGGGCCAGCAGGAAAATGTAGGCCTGCTTGGTGGAGACGGCGCCTGAAGGGATCGGCCGGGCGGCGGTGCGGGCGACCTTGGCGTCGAAATCCTTGTCGGTGATGTCGTTCCAGGTGCAGCCCGCCCCGCGCATGACGACGGCGCCGATGAGGAAGAGGATGATCCAGAGGAGGTCGATCAGATGGAGCCCGGTGGTGAGGCGGGCAAAGCCGAGGCCCATAACGCAGGGCAGGAAGAGCAGCCAGACGCCCACCGGCCGGTCGAGCCGGGCGAGCATGGCGTAGGGCTGCCACGCCCGCGGCAGGCCCGCGAGCCAGCCGGGCAGGGCGGAATCGGCAGGAATGCTGAAATTCCCGGGGTTTTCAGGTGTTTGCGGCGTGGTCATCTCGGAGAGATATAGAGCATCTGATAGGCACTCGCATCGGTTGTGCTTTCAAAACCACAGGAAGTTGCGCAAAGGCCACACCTTAACAGGGGCGGCCCGGCGGCTTATAGCGCGGGGATGGCTACGATTCCCCGCCTCTTTGTTGATGCGCCGCTGGCGGAAGCTGGCGTGGTTGCACTGGATGACGAACAGTCGAACTATCTGCTGCGTGTTCTGCGGCTGGAGGACGGCGCGCGCGTGCGCCTCTTCAACGGGCGGGACGGGGAATGGCAATGCGCGGTCAAAAAGGCGTCAGCCAAGCGCGCGGAAGCGACACCTTTGGGACAAACCAGGACACAATCGGGACAAATCGGGACACATCTGACCCTCCTTTTCGCGCCGGTGAAGAAGGATCAGACCGACCTCATTCTGGAGAAGGCGACCGAGCTCGGCGCCGCGAAAATTCGCCCCGTGCTGACCGAGCGGACCCAGACGCGGACCGTGCGGGCTGACCGGTTCCGCAAGATCGCGCTGGAGGCGGCCGAGCAGACCGAGCGGCTGGACCTGCCCGAGATCCTCGACCTGGCGGGCCTCGACGCGGCGCTGGACGCGCTGGAGCCGGGCACGGCGGTGATCTTCTGCGATGAGGCGGGCGACGAGGCCGAGGCGCCCTGGGGCGGGCAGGCTGGCCGGGCGCGACCGATGCTGGAGGTACTGGACGAGTTGAAGGGCCGATCCGCCGCGATCCTGACCGGGCCGGAGGGCGGATTTACCCCGGCCGAGCGGACCTTCCTGCGCGGGCGGGTGGAGACTTACCCGGTGAGCCTGGGCCCGCGCATCCTGCGGGCGGAGACGGCGGCGATTTCGGCGATGACACTGTGGCAGGCGGTGTGTGGGGATTGGGGCTAAGCCGGGACGTAGGTGAGGCGGATAACTTCGGGGCCGATGCGGTCTGTCGCGGTGAGGCGGAGGCGCGGGCGTGGGCCGGCGAAATAGGGTTTGCCCTCGCCGAGCACGACGGGGTGGAGGTAGATCCGGTATTCGTCGATGAGGCCGAGTGTGGAGAGGCTGTGGGCGAGCTGCGGGCCGGAGACTTCCATGTATCCGTCGAGGCGGCATTTGAGGTCGCGCACGGTTGCCTCAAGATTTTCAGAAACGAGTATGGCATTCGGGCCGACAGATTTCAATGATCCGGATACGACCCATTTGGGTTGATTGCGCCACACCTCTGCATATTCGCGTTCGGGGGCGTCCCATCCGGGCTGTTCCTCATCCCAATAGCGCATCACTTCATACATGTTGCGGCCATAGATCGTGCCTGCCGAGCCGCGCACGTCTTCGATGAAGTGACGGAAAAGCTCCGCATCCGGCGCAAAGTCCATGTGGTCGACATAGCCGTCGAGGGACTGGTTGAGGGCGTAGATGAGTTTGGCCATTTGGGGCGCTTTTTAGATGGTGGGTATCGCTTCGCTCAACCCACCCCACCCTACGGCTACTGGATCTATTCTAAGGATTGCTGGCTGCTAGCACCGCGATTGTAATTCGAACAATTCAGCCGGGTACCAATAATCTTCCCCGGATTCGTCTACTATTTGATACCAACCGTCACAAGCTTCCAGCACATCATAAGTTTTTCCGAGTAGTAAATCGACCAGCGTCTGATTTGTGTGCGGATTTCCAGCGGCATCCAGATTTGGGATATGGGCTAGGTTTGAAACGCAGACTACCTTCAATTCAGTCATGGTTTCGGTTCCCACTCCACTTTCCCAAAATTCTTTAGAAGCCTGTTCCGTGTGGAGTGAAATGATACCTGCATTCCCATGCTCGTGCCATGCGCCTCTCAGAAAAACCACCGCTTGATCGGCTTCGGTGTCTGGCCTTCCCAGCGGCGTTGCCAATTCAGGGAGACGGCGATGCGGTGGTCTATGGAGCCGTCCCATTCCGGGGTGAGGCCGACGGATTTGAGGGCGTCGAACAGGCGCTGGCCGATGGCGAGGGATTTCTCTTCGGTCCAGTCTGGTGAGGCGGTGCCATAGTTGAAGTGGAGGGCGTGGCCGTCGACGGCGTTTTCAGTGTCCTGCTGGTGGAAGAAGACATAGCCGGTGACCGGGCGGCCGGTTTCGGCGGCGAAGTCTTCGATCTCGGCGCCGATCTCTGCCGCGCCACAGGTGCCGCAGCAGGTGAAGTTTTCCCGTGCGACGATGCCTTCTGTTTCCAGTGTGTCGAGGGCTGCTTTCAGGCGGTCGTAATCGGTGAGGGTGGGCCAGGTGGCCTGTTCCTGCGTCAGCTCCGTCACGGCGCGGATGAGGGCGTTGCGGACTTCGATCCGCAGGTCGCGCTCGGAGAGGGTGTCTTCCGTATCCCCAGCCATTTCGAGGAGGGATTCCTCGATATACTCGAGGGGGTCATACCCGCTGCGTACAAATATGCGGGCATATTGCTGGAGGTATTCGCGTTCTTCAGCGGACATTCCGGACATTCGGGCGCTCCTCAGGCAGCAGCGATGACCGCAGGATAGCCCCGCTGACGCCTTGATGGAACAGGGACAATCGCGGGATTTCCACAGGCAAAGGCGCTGTAGTTACTGGCCTTCAGGCGGAAATAATGACGCCTCCGTTCAAGAATTTGCATTGCCCCGTTGGCGTTGCCCCATTTCGGCCTTATCTCCCCAGCCGGACAAACTGTTTCAGGAGCGCGCCGCGATGACTACGCCAACGAGCGACATCGACGAAGCCTCGCCGCGAATCTCCGGCAAGCACGAACTGGTCGAGTATCTGGAAGGCGGCTCCAAGCCGCCCAGCGACTGGGCAATCGGCACCGAACACGAGAAGTTCGGCTTCATCTGGGATGGCCTCAAGCCGCTTCCTTATGAAGGTCCGGCGTCGATCAAGGCGATGCTGGAGGGGCTCCAGGGCCGGTTTGACTGGGAGCCAATCCTTGAGGGCGGTTACCTGATCGGCCTGAAGAAGGACGGCGCCAGCGTCAGCCTGGAGCCGGGCGGGCAGTTTGAGCTGTCTGGCGCGCCACTGAAATCGCTGCACGAGACATGTGTGGAAGTCGGGCGCCATCTCAACGAAGTCCGTGAGATTGCCGATCCCCTCGGCATCGGGTTCATTGGCCTCGGCGCGAGCCCGATCTGGAGCCTCGCCGAGACGCCGGTGATGCCCAAGGGCCGCTACAAGATCATGACCGCCTATATGGACAAGGTGGGGCGCCTTGGCCGGCAGATGATGTTCCGCACGTCTACCGTGCAGGCAAACCTCGATTTCGGCTCGGAAGCCGACATGGTGCAGAAATTCCGCGTGTCGCTGGCGCTTCAGCCGCTGGGTACGGCGCTGTTTGCCAACTCGCCTTTCCTGGAGGGGCGCCCGAACGGGTTCCTCTCCTATCGCTCGCATATCTGGACTGATCTGGACCCCGACCGGACGGGCATGCTGCCTTTCGTGTTCGAGGACGGGTTCGGCTTTGAGCGGTATGTGGATTATGCCCTTGATGTGCCGATGTATTTCGTGCGCCGGGGCGGGAAGTATCTCGATGCGTCGGGCCTCAGCTTCCGCGACTTCATGGACGGCAAACTGCCCATCCTGCCGGGTGAGCGGCCTGCGATGGACGATTTTGTCGACCATCTCTCGACGATCTTCCCGGAAGTGCGCCTGAAGCGCTTCCTGGAGATGCGCGGCTCTGATTCCGGGCCCTGGGACCGGCTGTGCGCGTTCTCGGCTTTCTGGACCGGGATTTTCTATTCGCAATCCTCGCTGGATGCGGCGTGGGATCTGGTCAAAGGCTGGAGCATGGCCGAGCGGGAAGCGATGCGCCAGTCGGTGCGGACCTTGGGCCTCAAGACGCCCATTCCCGGCGGACGGACGATGCAGGATCTGGCCAAGGACGTGCTCGCGATCAGCCGGGCGGGCCTGAAGGGGCGCGTGATTTCGGCGGCGGGCGATGATGAGACAGGCTTCCTGACGGGCATCGACGAGATCGCCGCTTCGGGCGTCACGCCGGCCGAGCGCCTGTTGCAGCGCTATTACGGCCCGTGGGATCGCGACGTTCGCAAGGTGTTTGCCGAAGAAGCGTATTGAGGCTGGCGCGGGGCAGATGCCCTCGCTAGCGTGACGCCATGTGCGGACGGTTTTTCAGGGAAGGTGTGAGCTGGGAGGCGTATTATGCTTGGCTGGGCATTACCGACATTCCGGGCGTTGAGCCGCCTGAGGCGGACTGGAATATCGCGCCGACGACGATCCAGCCGGTCATCCGTCTCAATCATGACAGGTCTGCCCGCGAGATGGCGCCGGCCCGGTGGGGCCTGGTGCCGAGCTGGTGGAGCAAGCCGCTGAAGGAATGGCGGGCGATTTCGATCAATGCGCGGGCCGAGGACGTGGCGGAGAAGCCGACCTTTCGGGGGGCCTATCGCCACAAGCGGTGCCTCGTGCCGGTGTCGGGCTATTATGAATGGTCGGTGCAGGGGAAGTCGAAGACGCCGTTTGTCTTCCGCCTGCGCAACCGGCGGCTGTTCTGCCTGGCGGGGCTGTGGGACGCGGCGCTGATTGATGGCTCCGAGATCCAGAGCTTCACGATCCTGACCACCAAACCGAATGACTTCACGGCGGGCATTCATGACCGGATGCCGGTGATCCTGCCGCGCGAGCAATGGACCGGCTGGCTCGAGGGAAGCGAGGAGGAAGCGCTCGCGCTTGCCCGGACGTGTGATCTGGAACTCGCCGTGGAGCGGACCGAAGCGCTGTGGGTCAGCGGCGCGATGCCGGCGCAGC
>JBKBIZ010000069.1:0-16857 GCA_046293975.1 Hyphomonas sp.
CCTCGATCCAGATCCTGCGCCTGCCCCATGCCGAGGGCCTGCCCATGCCGGCCTATGAGACGGCAGGATCGGCCGGGATGGACCTGCGCGCGGCTGTGCCGGAGGATCAGCCGATGACGCTGGCGCCCGGCGCCCGCGCCGATGTCGTGGCCTGGGACGGCGACCCGCTGGAGATCACCTCGGCCCCGACGGCCGTGTTCATCGACGGGGTCAGCGAACCGATGGAATCGCGCCAGACAAAACTGCGCGACCGCTATCTCAGCCTTGACGAAAGCGAGCGCCCGCTGGCTTACCGCAAATGACAAACCGGTAAGAAATGCCGCTTGTTCAACTCCCGTAAATGTTCGACGCGCAAGCTTCGTTCATCTGGATGCTGACATTGGCTGATAATATGTGGCAGGGGACATCTGCCGCGATCTTGCCGTAATTCCTCTGGATGAGTTGGCGCCGAATACGACGGGTGGACTGATGCTGCTACAGGTTATCCTGGCATCCCTGACAATGGCGACGGGCACCGGCCCGATGGACGCGGCGCTTGAAGCCACCGAAGCGCCGGAAACCCTGCGCGCGGCCTTCACCGTGGAGCTGCGCTCGCAATCGGCCCGCCATGTCTATTCCTTCGATCCGCGCGAGCCTCGGAATATGCGCTGGCAACTCGTTTCCCGCGAAGGCCAGGATGAGGAACTCGACGCGGTCGCCGCCAACTGGGCGAGTGAAGCGGCCCCCGATGGCCGTCTCTTCCCGGACGATCTGCGCGCCTGCCTTGGCCAGACCGTTCAGGTCAACACCGATGGCCATGCCTGGCGTGTGGGCTTCCGCCATCATCCCAACTTCAATGACAATGAGTTCGACCGCTGGGCGGCTGAGCGCCTGCAAGCTAATGCCCTGCTCGATCCGGTCGGCGAGCGCTTCCTGCGGATCGACTATACCCTGCCCAAAGCGGTGAACGGGCCGAGCGGGGGCAAGCTCACCAAATACAACCAGACCTATATCCTCAGAACAGAGCCGCGCTGGGGCTTCTCCTATGTGTCAGGCTTCGCCATCGACCTGGAAGCCCGCGTTGCCTTCAAACGCATCACCCGCAGCTATCAGGCCGACGTCACCAACGTGCAGTTCTTCTTCGCCAGCCCGGAAGCCGAACAGCTCTACCTGGCAACCACCAGCACAGGGCTCTGATCTGGCACCTTAACTGAGAGCAACCCCACCCCAACCCTCCCCATAGTCATGGGGAGGGGGCCTGTTGCTCTGTGGGGAGAGGAAAGTTCTCAGGGTGGCGAAACCTGCCCCCTCCCCACGGATGTGGGGAGGGCTGGGGTGGGGCTGCTCAAGGCCGCAATGCTCCCTCGACAGCATCCACCACATTGCACTTGCCCCGCCGCGCCCTACGATGTGTTTCATGACGATTCACATGGTCAAACTCTGCGTCGGCGCGGACGACATCGACGACCTTGCCGACTGGCAGGCGCGCCTGATGAAACAGCTGCCCGCGCCCGTCCATCACACCCGCATGGCGCCCAAGCGCGCCGAAGAGATGCTCAAAGGTGGCTCGATCTACTGGGTCATCAAACGGGCCATCCGCGTGCGCCAGCGCATCATCGACATCCGCACGATCAAGGATGACGAAGGCAAGGACATGTGCGAGCTGGTCTTCGACCCGGACCTCATCCGCACCTATGCCCAGCCCAAACGCCCGTTCCAGGGCTGGCGCTATCTGAAACCGGAAGAGGCGCCGCGCGATCTCAAATCCGGCGAAGCGGCCGTCGACCTGCCCGCCGACCTCGACGCGGCGCTGAAGAATGCCGGTGTCTGGTAGCGTCTTCAGCCTGTCCTGAACTGTCCCAAACTGTCCTGATTTGTCCCGGATTGTCCCGACCTGTCCCGGCTTTGACCCGGTTTGCCGCGTTTCTGCGCCTCTTATGGTGTGGAAGTTTGGGGACGAAACACATGAAAATCTGGACCGCACTGGCGCTTGCCGCCGCGCTGACACCTGTACTGGGGGCCTGCGCCACACCGCGCGTTACCTCACCTATCACGCAGGATATGCTGACCTATTCCAACGAGGTGGCCACCGCCCAGCAGCGCCAGCTCCTCCTGAACATCGTGAAACTGCGCTACAATGACCCCGTCAGCTTCGTGGAAATCCAGACCCTGACCACCGAGGATTTTTCGGGCAGGGGCGGCAGTCTTGCCAGCGCCTTTGCCCTGGATGGTGGCCCCTTCAGGGAAGTCCTTTCCGGCGAGGCCGGTGTCCAGCGTTCGGAGACCCCCACAGCGGTCTACAATGTCCTGCGGGGCAGCGCCTATGCTCAGCAGTTGCTACAGCCCGTCGCCCCGGAATCGATCTTCCTGCTTAGCCAGTCAGGCTGGAGCGTGGAGCGGCTGATGCTCTGCTGCGTTGCCCGGATCGGCGACGTGGACAATGCCCGCGCTGCTGCTGGGCCGACGCCGGAAACCCTGCCGGATAACGCCGCCTTCCGCGGCCTCGCCCGCCTGATGCGGCGCTTGCAGCTTTCGGGCGACCTCCTGGTTCAGGTAATGAATGACGACGAGGACAAGGCCGCCCGTGTCGTCGTCACCTGGCATGCCGGATCGGAGGATGGCGAAGCCCTCGCCCGCATCTTCAAGGAACACAAAGCCGCTGCCGAATTCGTTTCCGAGGGCGGTCTCTATTCAGCAGAACTCGCCACCCGCAGCACCCGCAAGGGCGACTCGCCCCTGCGCGGACGCAGCGTGCTGGGCATGATGGCCTCCCTCTCGCACGCGGTAGACATTCCGCCCGAGCATCAGGATTTCGTTATCCCCATCAACGGCCCGAATGGTGCGCCCACACCCTGCTCGCCCGTTGGCGTGTGGACGCATGTGCTTGGGGATTACTTCGGCGTGTCCTGGAGCCGGGAAAAGCCTGCCACCGCCGCCGTTGCCGTGCCCTATCGCGGCGTCTGGTTCTATATCGAGGACACCTGCAAATCGGCCAAATCCACGCTGGACCTGATCGGCCATCTCTACGCCCTTCAGGCCGGCCTCAGCGCGGAAGGAAGCCGCGACACACTCCTCCTGATTGGCGGCTGAGGCATTGAAAAGGCCGCGTCTGTAGTAGAGAGGATACCGATCAGATTTCCGCTTCAGAAAGGCGTTGCCATGCCCCAGTTCGACATGATCCTCCTCACCCCGCAGCAGGCCGAAGGCGCCGAAGTCCTCGAACACACCGCCGGTAAGCCCGTCCGCGAAGGCGGCGGCGATGAAACCCATCGCTGCGGCGCCTGCAAGACCAAGCTGATGATCAATATCGCCCACCGCGATGTCCACGGCGTTGTGATCCAGTGCGGCAAATGCGGCCGCCTCAATACTGAAGCGCATCACCACCATCACTGACCGGCAGCAAAAGCGCGGCACATGATGGATTTTCTGAGCACCTATGGCCCCATGCTGGTGGCGCTGGCGATTGCCGGCCTGTTTGCCGGGCTCGCCGCCGGCCTCTTCGGCATTGGCGGGGGCGTCGTCATTGTGCCCGTGCTGTTCTTCCTGCTCGATAGCCTCGGTTATACCGAAACGGCGATGCATGTGGCTGTCTCCACATCGCTCGCCACCATCATCCTCACTTCGGTTCGCAGCGTAATGGCCCACCACAAGCGCGGCGCGGTCGACTGGAGCGTCATCCGTGGCTGGTCGCCCTGGATCGTGCTCGGCTCAGTCATCGGCATCCTGCTGGCGGGCTATTTCTCCAAACAGGTCATGCTGGGCATTTTCGGGACCGTCCTGATCCTCTTTGCCGCGCAATTCTATTTCGGCCGCCCGGGCTGGCGGCTCGCGGAGGAGATGCCAAAAGGCATCGTCCGGGCCGGTATCGGCTCCGTGAACGGCGCCCTGTCTTCGATCATGGGCATTGGCGGGGGCACGCTCGGCGTTACCCTGATGACGCTCTGCGGCATGCCGATGCACCGCGCGGTGGCGACCGCCGCCGGCTGGGGCGTTGCCATCGGCTTTCCGGGCGCCATCGCGGCGATGATCGTCGGCTGGGGGCGGGACGGGCTGCCGCCCTTTTCGGCCGGTTTCGTCAACCTGCCCGCCTTTGCGCTGATCTCGGTGTTCACTGTGCTGATGGCCCCGGTCGGCGCCGCGCTGGCCCACAAGCTGAACGCGGACCGTCTGCGCCGCCTGTTCGGCATCCTGCTCGGCCTCGTATCCCTGCGGATGCTCTGGCAGGCGGTCGGCCTCTAGCTCAGCCGCGCCAGAAGCGCCCGGTCAGCACCACGAACACGGCGACAAATTCCAGACGGCCCAGCAGCATGGCCGCCGAGCAGACCCATTTGGCAAAGTCTGTAAGGGACGCAAAATTCGAAGACGGGCCAACAACCGGTCCGAGCCCCGGGCCGACATTCGACACCATCGTGGCTGAGGCTGAAATCGCGCTGAGCGCATCCAGGCCCGTATAGGAGAGCAGCGCCGCGCCGACCATGAAGGTGACGAGATAGAGGAACATGAACACCATGACCGACTGCAACGTCTCTTCATCCACCGGCTTGCCGGCATAGCGCACGGGCGTGCGCCGGTGGGGCTGCACCATCCGCTGAGACCAGGCGATCAGCGCCTTGGCAGTGATTTCCAGCCGGAACATCTTCATCCCGCAGGACGCAGACCCGGCGCAGCCGCCCATGAAAGTCGCCAGCAGGAACACGATGATGACCGGTTGGCCCCAGGTGTCATAAGCGGTGGAGGCATAGCCCGTACCCGTCATGACCGAGACAATATTGAACACCGTCTCTGTCATCCCATGGAAGATGTGGTCAAACAGTGGTGGCTCAACCACGGCTTCGTGCCAGATCAGGATCACGGCGGAAAAGAAGATGAGCAGACCGAAATAGAGGCGCGGTTGGGGATCGCGCAGCATCGGGGCGATCCGCCCTTGCAGAACCAGCATGGTCAGCAGCGCAAAGGGCAGGCCGGCCAAAGCCATGAAGAATATGGCCGGCCCCATCGCGAGGCGCAGGTTCTCATGCCCGAAAGACGAGTCGTAATTGGCAAAGCCGCCAGCCGAAACGGTCGACATCGCGTGAACGATGGAATCAAACCAGTTCATGCCCGCCAGGCTGTAGGAAAAGGCGCAAGCCGCCGAGATGATCAGATAGGTGAGGCCCATATAGGCCGCGATGTCCTTGATGCGCGGCAGGAACTTGCCCGTTATGTCCGAGCTTTCGATCTGGAAGAGCTGCATACCGCCCACCCGCAGCTGCGGCAGGATCGCGACCGCCGTCACCACGATGCCAATGCCGCCGATCCATTGCAGGATACCGCGCCAGAGCAGCATGCCCCGCGGCAGCGCTTCCAGCCCGGAGAGAACCGTTGCGCCGGTTGTCGTCAGGCCGGAGACGGATTCGAATATGGAATCTGTTACCGAGATGCCCGAGACCAGGAACGGCACGGCTGCGACCGCAGGCACCAGCACCCACACCGCAACGGTCAGCAGGAAGGTCTCCCGCTGGCCGATCCTTGCATCCCCGCCGCGGGCCAGCACCCAGAGCAGGCACCCCACCAGCCCCGACGCAAAAGACGAAAACCAGAAGACGTGGGCGTCATCATTGCCATCGGCCAGATCAAGCAACGCACAGGGCAGCATCGCCCCGGCAAGGAGGACGGTCATGATGCCAAGAGCGAGAAGGACCGGGCGCAGCTGCATTCGGCGGGCACCTTAAGCCCCAATCCCTGAAAAGGTGTCAATATGAGACGCCCCCAAAGGGAGCTGCCAGTTGACCTTACGGCTTGCTCCCGGCTAGAGCGCTGGAAACCGTTTCAATTGCAACCAATCTCGGCGCTCCATGTTCGATCACCCCTCTTTTGACGCCCATGAGGGCGTTCATGCCTTCCACGATGCGCAAAGCGGGTTGAAAGCCATTATTGCCGTTCATTCCACAGCGCTGGGCCCGGCGGCTGGCGGATGCAGGATGTGGAATTATGCCAGCGGTGACGCCATGCTGACCGACGCCCTGCGCCTCTCGCAAGGCATGAGCTTCAAGAACGCGATGGCAGATCTGCCCCTCGGCGGCGGCAAAGCGGTGATCTGGGGTGACCCGCGCCAGGACAAGTCCGAAGCCCTGTTCCGCGCTTTTGGCCGCGCGGTGGACAGCCTTCAAGGCCAGTATTACACGGCCGAGGATGTCGGCATCGACACCTCGGACATGGCTATGGTGCGCAAGGAAACGCGCTATGTGGCCGGCCTCGATGAAGGCGCCGCCGCCAGCGGCGATCCCTCGCCGATCACCGCGATGGGCGTCTATCTCGGCATCAGGGAGATGGCCAAACGCCTTTACGGATCAGACGATCTCTCCGGCCGGATCATCGCGGTGCAGGGGGTTGGCTCAGTCGGCGCGCATGTCTGCGACTACCTGGCCAAGGATGGCGCAAAGCTCGTCATTTCCGATATCGACCAGGAAGCGCTGAAGGATGTGTCCACCCAGACCGGCGCCACGATCGTCCAACCCGCCGACATCTATGATGTGGAAGCCGACATCTTCTCGCCCTGCGCGCTCGGCGCGGTCATCAATGAAAAGACGCTGGACCGCCTTACCGTCAAAGGCATAGCCGGGGCTGCCAACAACCAGCTGGTCGTGCCCGAAATGGGCGAGCTTCTGCGCCGCAAGGGCATTCTCTACGCCCCGGACTATGTGATCAATGGCGGCGGGATCATCAATGTCGCCGCCGAGATCTCCGGCAATTATTCGCGCGAATGGGTCGATGGCAAACTCGCCCGCCTGATCGAAACGCTGGGCGAGGTGTTGGACGAGGCGCTTTCGACCGACCAGCCAGCCAATGCCGTCGCCGACCGGATCGCCCGCAACCGCATCTCAGACGTGAAAGCCCGCGCGCCTAAGTAGACCTCCTTAGTCCGGAACTATGACTCACCTGCTACGTTCATGTTATCACTCCCGGCAGGGATAGGTGGAACAGCAGGAGAGAACCCATGTCAGTCGTAGCAATGCTTCAGGGCACACCCGAAACAGACGCGGAAACAACTCGTTCCGCCCTCGCCATGGCCCAGAAGATGGGCACCAGCCTGACCGGCCTCTGCGCCCTGCCTGACCCTCAAGCCGCTGTCATGCTCGTCACGACGCCGGAATCGACCGGCCTGACGGCTGCCGCGGCGACCAACATCATCGAGCTTCAGAAGGAAATGCTGGATAAGGCCGAGGCCGCTTTCCGTCAGGGCGTCGGCGCAGCGCCCGGCACAGACTGTGTCTTCCTCCATCAGGTGGCCAATGCCGAAGTCGCCGCCGCCAGCGCGGCAACCCTGGCCGATGCCATCGTTTTCCCGCGCAGCGCCGCCCGCAGCGGCGAGCCGCTCTCCATCGCCTTTGATTATGTGATGATGGATGCCCGCCTGCCGCTGGTGCTGGCTGGCACCCAGACTTATTCGCCCGGCCCGGTCATCATCGGCTGGGACGGCTCAAACGGCGCGGCCCGCGCGCTGCGGTTTCACACCCCGCTCCTGAAAGCAGCCGGAGAAGTGATCATCGCGCAGAACCGCAAGGACGCTGAACGCGACGGCGCCCGCCCGGGTATCGACCCCGGATCGCTGGAAGACTGGCTGAAGCGCAAGGGCATCAAATCCAGCGTTTCCGCGATTGAAGGGGATGTTTCCGCCGCCCTGCTGGCGCTCGCCCAAGGCAGCGGCGCAACTGTCATCGTGGCCGGCGCTTATGGCCACTCCCGTATAAGCGAACGTCTGTTTGGTGGCACCAGCCGGCGCCTCCTGAACGCCGAGGACGCCCCGGCCCTCGCGCTCGCCCGCTAAATCCAACGCTCGAACTGGAGCCTGCCAATGTCGCTCAAGCGCATATCGCTGCAACTTGCCCTCAATCCCGGCGTCGATGCCGTTCCCGGACAAGGCTACACCATTCTCGCCCCGCTGACGGCAGACGGCCGCCTGGATGTCGATGAATGGCGCGCCAACCGGAAGGAGTGCCGCGTTTTCCGCCTGCACCCCGATCCGGCCCAGAAGGCTGATGGCTGGCTGACCCATCGCGGCAATAACTGGTTCTTCCGCTATGACGAGGAAGAAGAAGGCGACGATGAGAACGTTCACCGCCTTGGCGACCATGTTTTCCGCGAGGGAGAATACATCACCGTCGCGTTTCACGGCGAAACACCCCTGACTTACAAGGTCATCGACGTCTCGGACCTGTAAAATCCCAGCCGCAAGCGGGCGGGGCGGGAATGCCGCCGGCAAACCGCATTTGCCCCTTGAAAAATTCCGGGCCGGGCGTAAACAGCCGGGCTTCGGGCGGGCCAAGGGCCTCCCGGCGATGGACGGCGGAGTGTAGCTCAGCCTGGTAGAGCACTAGCTTCGGGAGCTAGGGGCCGGAGGTTCGAATCCTCTCACTCCGACCATCGACCCCCGATGCGCTCGCGGCGCAAAGTTTGGTCTGGGGGACCAAAGGGGATCAATGAAGATATAATGCGCTTCAGCGCCGGACTTCCTTGTACCGGCGCGCGAACTCCACCGCGAGATCAGCAAGCGTTACCGAGGCGAACCGTTCCAGCAGCAGCGCTTGCGCTTCGGCAAAGGCGGTATCGAGCACGGCATTGACCGATTGTTCGACCAGGCAATCGGGCGTTTCATGCCGGTTGCCGATGGCGAAGACCGTTGGCTCGCCAAGCGCCTCGTGAAGTTGGCGCAGGGTGAGCTTTGAGAGGTCCGCCTCGATCCGCCAGCCGCCCGAATGTCCGCGTTCGGAGGTCACGAAACCCGCCTCGCGGAGCAACCCCATTGTCCTGCGCACGACCACCGGGTTCGTCCGCATACACTCGGCGAGCGCATCGGAGGTCATTGGGCGATCCTGCTCTGCCATATGCAAAAGCGCGTGCAGGACGGAGGAAAGGCGGCTGTCTCTTTTCATGTAACTTCTTTTATTACTTGCATGCCCGGCTTCAAGGGGGCGCACAAAAAGGAAAGGGCGACAGGTATCGACCCTGCCGCCCCCTATCTGAAATCGGCGCCTGCTGGCCGGAGCGCTTAACCCTTCAGGGCCGCGCGCACCGCTTCGAGCGCATCATTGGCCTTGTCGGCATCAGGGCCGCCGGCCTGCGCCATGTCGGGGCGCCCGCCGCCGCCCTGGCCACCGATGGCAGCCGCCGCGCCCTTCACCAGCTCCACTGCGGAGAATTTCTCCGTCAGATCCTTGGTCACGCCGATCGCAACGCCGGCTTTGCCGCCATCGACGCCGACAAACACCACGACGCCTGAGCCAATCTTCGATTTCGCCTCATCCACAAGGGCGCGCAATTCCTTGCCACCAACGCCTTCGGCCACACGGGCGATCAAGTTCACGCCGTTGATGACTTCCGGGCCCGCCGGGGCGCCGCCACCTCCGCCCATCGCCAGCTTGCGCTTGGCTTCGCTGAGCTCCCGCTCGAGACTGCGGCGCTCTTCGGTGAGCGAGGCAACCCGGCGCGGAAGATCCTTGAGCGGAACTTTCAGGCTCTCGGCAATATCCGCCGCAATCTGCGCGCGGCCTTTGAGATAGGCGAGCGCTTCGGCGCCAGTTGCGCCTTCAATCCGGCGGATGCCGGCAGAAACGCCGCCCTCCGACAGGATGGTGAAGACGGCAATATCGCCCGACCGCGAAACGTGAATCCCCCCGCAGAGCTCAACCGAATAGGGACGCCCGCCTTCACCGGCGTCGCCCATCGTCAGTACACGGACTTCATCGCCATACTTCTCACCAAACAGCGCCAGCGCGCCTGCCTCGATCGCCTTTTCGGGCGTCGTGACCTTGATACCGGTTTCGATATTGGCACGGATCTGGGCGTTGACCTCGTCCTCGATGGCCTCGATCTGCGCGGGCGTGACCGGCGCGCCATGCGAGAAGTCAAACCGGAAACGGTCTGCCTCGACGAGCGAGCCCTTCTGCGTGACATGCTGGCCGAGCACCTTGCGCAGCGCAGCATGCATGAGGTGGGTCGCCGAATGGTTGGCCATGACGGCCTTGCGGCGCGCAGCATTGACGCTCATCTGCGCCTTCATTCCGGTCTTCACAGAGCCGGACACAAGCTCGCCGATATGCACATGCAGGTCGCCGGCACGTTTCTGCACGTCGCGCACCACGAAGCGCGCGCCGCCTTCAAAAACGATTTCGCCATGATCGCCGGCCTGGCCGCCGGATTCGGCATAGAAGGGCGTGGCATCAAACACGAGTTCGGCAGGGCCGGGGCCGGCTGTGTCGGTTAGCGCGCCGCCCGCCGCGATGGCGATCAGCTTGCCCTCGCCGGCCGTGCTGGAATAGCCGGCAAATTTGGTGGCGCCTTTGTCACCGCGGACAGAGAACCAGATTTCTTCCGTAGCCTGATCGCCCGAGGAGAAGCCGCCCGCGCGACTCGTCTCGCGCTGCGTGTCCAGCGCGGCCTCGAAGCCCTCAATATCCACCTCAATGCCGCGCCCGCGCAGGATATCCTGCGTCAGGTCCAGGGGGAAACCAAAGGTATCCGACAGGCGGAAGGCGACGTCGCCGGCAAGCGCTTCACCGGGCGCCAGCTCAGAGGCAGCCTTGTCCAGCAGGCTGAGGCCATTGCCCAGCGTGCGCTGGAAACGGGCCTCTTCCTGTTCGATGGCGGCCTCGATGGCGACCTTGGCGCGGCCAAGCTCGGGATAGGCCTTGCCCATCTGCTCAACCAGCGCCGGCACGAGACGGTGCATCTGCGGCTCGCGCGCGCCGAGCATATGGCCATGGCGCATGGCCCGGCGCATGATCCGGCGCAGCACATAGCCGCGCCCCTCATTGGACGGCAGCACGCCGTCAGCCACCAGGAAGGCGGAGGTGCGCAGATGGTCCGCAATCACCCGGAAGGAGGCGGTCTTGTCGCCCGTCGCTGTCTGGCCATAGACCTCTTCTTCGGCCGCAATCAGCGCGCGGAAGAGATCAATGTCATAATTGTTGTGGACACCCTGAAGGACGGCCGCGACCCGCTCAAGGCCCATACCGGTATCAATGGAGGGCTTTGGCAGATTGGTCCGGCTGCCATCCTGATGCTGCTCGAACTGCATGAAGACGAGGTTCCAGATCTCGATGAACCGGTCGCCGTCCTGATCGGGGCTGCCCGGAGGCCCGCCGGCGACCTTGTCGCCATGATCGAAGAAGATTTCAGAACAGGGGCCGCAGGGGCCGGTGTCGCCCATCGACCAGAAATTGTCGCTGGTGGCGATGCGGATGATTTTCGAATCATCAAAGCCAGCCACCTTCTTCCAGATGGTGGCGGCCTCTTCATCATCGGCATAGACCGTGACCAGCAGGCGCTTGGCGTCGAGGCCATATTCCTTCGTCACCAGTTCCCAGGCGAAGCGGATCGCGTCGTCCTTGAAATAGTCGCCGAAGGAGAAATTCCCCAGCATTTCAAAGAAGGTGTGGTGGCGCGCGGTATAGCCGACATTGTCGAGATCATTGTGCTTGCCGCCGGCCCGCACGCATTTCTGCGATGTGGTCGCGCGCGGCGAAAACGGCTTCTCAGCGCCGGTAAAGATGTTCTTGAACGGCACCATGCCCGCATTCACGAACAGGAGCGTGGGATCGTTCTGCGGCACAAGCGGCGCAGAAGGGCGCCGGGCATGCCCGTTTTTCTCGAAAAAGCCGAGGAATGTTTCCCGGATATCATTGACGCCGTTCATGTGTCGTTTCTGGCCCTTGCCGGTTCAACAGATGGATATGCCGGAATCAGACAAGAAACCGGCACAAGATTACACCGGCGATATAAAGCCCCCTTTGCGGCCCGCCAAGCTCAGGCGTACCGCAAAGGGGGGAATCTTCCGGTCAGGAGATCAGATTAAGGACCGGAAGCTCTTATATGTCAGCCTTCGGCGGCCTCGGCGTCATCATCGTCGCTGCCTTCGGCTGCCATACCGGCGGAGAGGAGTTCCTCCGCCAGAAGCCCTGCATTCCGGCGGACCGCATCCTCGATCTCGTTCGCAATCGCCGGGTTATCCTTGAGGAATTGCCGTGCCTTTTCGCGGCCCTGGCCAATTCGCTCACCATTATAGGAGAGCCAGGAACCTGATTTTTCGACGACATTCGCCTTGACGCCGAGATCAATGAGCTCGCCCGTCTTGGAGATACCCTCGCCATAAATAATGTCGAACTCGACCTGCCGGAAAGGCGGCGCCACCTTGTTTTTCACAACTTTCACGCGCGTCTGGTTGCCGATGACTTCGTCGCGGTCCTTGATCTGGCCGATGCGGCGGATATCGAGGCGGACAGAGGCGTAGAATTTCAAGGCGTTACCGCCCGTCGTCGTCTCCGGGTTACCGAACATAACACCGATCTTCATGCGGATCTGGTTGATGAATATGACCATGCATTTCGACTTGGAAATCGAGCCCGTCAGCTTGCGCAGCGCCTGGCTCATCAGGCGTGCCTGGAGGCCTGGCAGCTGGTCGCCCATCTCGCCTTCGATCTCGGCCCGCGGGGTCAGGGCCGCAACAGAGTCGATGACCACAAGATCCACCGCGCCCGAGCGCACCAGCGTGTCAGCAATCTCCAGCGCCTGCTCGCCTGTATCAGGCTGCGAGATCAGAAGATCGTCCAGATCGACACCCAGTTTCGAGGCATAGACCGGGTCCAGCGCATGTTCTGCGTCAATAAAGGCACAGACGCCGCCATTTTTTTGGGCTTCGGCCACACAGTGAAGCGACAGCGTCGTCTTGCCCGAGCTTTCCGGTCCGAAAATCTCGACAATCCGGCCTTTCGGCAGGCCGCCAATGCCAAGCGCGATGTCGAGCCCCAGCGAGCCGGTCGAAACCGCCTCGATATCAAGGGTCTTCTTGTCGCCAAGGCGCATGACGGAGCCCTTGCCAAAGGCCCGCTCAATGTTGCCGAGCGCTGTTTCGAGAGCCTTTTGCTTATCCACACCGGATTCCTTGTCCACAAGAATGAGAGCAGGTTTGGTCACGAGTCGTCTCCTTTGGTCTACCATGAGGGCCAATTTGGCAAGGCCCCCGAATGCCATCTCAAACGCGGATGTACCACGTTTGTTCTGGGGAACAAAGCAGAAACTTGTGAACAGTCAGACTTTCCTTAGCACGCTTTTTCAGGCAAGGTGGCTTCATGCTCACACGACCCGGTTCCGATGGCGGCCAGGCCCGCCTTATTTATGGTGATAACGATTTCGAGCAGGTCTCTGCCGGAAGCTACGTGCTATGCGCGGTAACCGGCCGGAAAATCCCGCTCGGCGCCGTGCGTTATTGGAGCGTGGACCTTCAGGAAGCTTACTGGGACGCAGACGCCGCCTCCCAGAGGCTGGCGCTGAAGAGCTGATGCACACGCCACCAGGCCGCTTGTCCACATTCCCGCTCGCCGTCCTCCTGCTGCTTGCAGGCTGCTCCGTGGCGGCAAGTCCTTCTGAGCCGCCCCCTTCCGCGCCGGAGGAAACCCAGGAGACCATAGCGGCGGAAGAGGTCGCCACATGTTTTGGCGTGCTGAAACAAGGCGGGCTGATCATCTGCCCGGCAGAACCGGGCAGCCTCGTGGAATTCGGCGAAACGCAGATGATCGCGCGCGAGACTGGAACGGCGCAATATGGCCTGCCACGCAGCATGCCAGCTGAAATTGAAGTCCGGCATGGCGGGGCAAGCGCCTTCCTTGCCATTGAGCCACGCGAAGACGAATTCCGCGTGGTGCCCGGATTTGACTGCGACCGTATAGATGCCCGCACGCCCGCCCAGAAAGCGCATGCCGCAGACAGCTGGGCGAAAAAACAGGCAGGCTTCGCCAGCTTCAATGCTGGCCGCGGCGCGCTGGATGGTTTTGTCCTTCCGTCCGATGCGCCGCCCTCATCGCCGTTCGGCCCGACGCGGAAATATGTCGGTGTCTCGAAAACCAGCGGCAAGTCCTGCGAATCCATTTCTGTCCATCAGGGCTTCGACCTTGCCACCCCGGTCGGCACACCGGTCAGGGCCCCTGCCGGCGGCATCGTGACGCTGGCAGATCCCGATCTCTATTATGAAGGCGGCACGATATTCCTCGATCATGGCCACGGCCTGCTCTCCGTGTTCATGCACCTGTCAGATGTGGCGGTTGCCGCAGGCGACTCCGTAGCGCGAGGCGACCTCATCGCCAGGACCGGCAATACCGGCCGCACGACGGGGCCTCACCTGCACTGGGCTGTCAAATGGCGTAATCCGGATACGGAAAACCGCGACGACGACTATTACATAGACCCTGCGCTCCTACTCGAACTGCCCGTCACCAACTGACGCATGGCTGGGCTGTCAGGCAAACCCGGCAGCATGGGCAACGAGATCGCGCCGCGCCTTGCAATGTGGATCACCCGCGCGATGGAAACGGCCCCTGCCGGCCACATTCCGCTGCTTTTCCTGTCGGGCGCTCAAGGGTCGGGCAAATCGACCGTACTCAGGCAGGCTGTCGTATCCCTATCTGCCCCCATCGCCGCCGCCAGTGTGGATGACTTCTATCTCACCTTGGCCGCGCGCGCAGACCTCGCCCGCACGATCAGCCCCCTGCTGACAACGCGCGGCCCGCCCGGCACACATGATCTGGGCCTGCTGCGTTCCACGGTGGCCAGCCTGCGCGCGGCCGATGCCCGGTCCTCAACGCCGATCCCCATCTTTGACAAGCTTGCCGATGACCGCGCCAGCCCCGGCGCCTGGCGCAGCTTTCAGGGCCGGCCGGCCGCCATCGTGATCGAGGGCTGGCTGATGGGCGCGCTGGCGGACATGGCCGCACCGGCCGCCCCGCCGCTGAACGCTGTAGAGGCGCAGGACCAGACCGGCGCCTGGCGCCGCTATCAGGAGGATGCTCTGGCGGGCGTTTATGCTGCGCTCTGGGAGGAGGCCGATGACTTCTTCCACATTCTGGCGCCGGGCTTTGACACCGTGCTCGCCTGGCGGCTGGAGCAGGAGGCAAGCCTCTGGCAGACGCGCGGCGTGCCCATGCCGGAAGACCGGCGCGCCTGGGTGGCCCGTTTCATCCAGCATTATGAGCGCATCACCCGCCGGATGCTGGAGGGCCACCGCCGCCCCGGCACCTCACTTCGCATTGACGCGCGCCGGAGGGTGATCCCCGGCGCCCCGATCCTGTGACCGGCGCCTCTCAAGGCCGCGATGGCAGATCCGGCGGCGCAAGCTGGCCGTCGATGCCGGAGAGAACCGGCGCCGGCCAGTCCCGATCCGTTCCAACGCAGTCGCGCTGAAACGCAGTATCCAGCGTTTCGATGCCGCCCGGCATGGCGGGCTCGCTGGTCAGGAACACCTCCCAGTCCATCTGGCAGGCCCGGGTCGCAAAGCTGTAGGTGCATTGCACTGCGGGCTCCAGATACGCCTCGTGCGCCTCACCGAAGATACAGTCATAGCCGGCAGACCGGAGCGCCGTCAGCGCGCCCTCCCGGCCCAGCGGAACGAGGAAGCGGCGGACATCGCCCGCATAGGCTCTGGCAAGATCCGTACCCGGCTCATCCTGCCAGTTATAGATGACATGGACCTCGTCCAGCGTCCGCGCCTTGTCACGCTCATGTGCGCAACCCGCCAGGATCAACAGACCCGCCAGCACAGCCAACCCAACCTTCATGGCGTCAGTCCTTCCCTGGCATCCACAGCGGCCGATACTGACCGGTGATTGCGGCGGAATACGGAGCCGGATCAGGGCGTCAGAATGGTCGCGCCGGTCGTCTTGCCGCTTTCGAGCGCCTTATGCGCCTCGGCAACATCTTTCAGCGCGAAACGCTGGCCGATATCGGCCTTGAACACGCCCGCTTTCAGCGCTTCGAACACGAGGGCCGCGCCACGCGCCAGCGCGCCGGGCGCTTGCAGGAAGGTGAACACGCCCGGCCGGGTCATGATCAGGCTCCCGCCCTGAGCAAGGCGCGCGGGCGGGATCGGATCGACCGGGCCGGATGCATTGCCATAGGTGATGAACCAGCCACGCGGCTTGAGGCTCGACAGGGAGGCGTCGGCGGAAATCTTGCCCACGCTGTCAAACGCGATGTCGACGCCTTTGCCGCCATTCAGCGCGCGGACCTTTTCGGCCACGCCGTCATAGCCGATCACGACTTCCGCCGCGCCGAGGGCTTTCGCCTTGGCCGCCTTTTCGTCGCTGGACGTTACCCCGATCACGCGCGCGCCCAGATGCGCCGCCCAGGGCGTCAGGATCGTGCCGACCCCGCCGACGGGCGCCCAGATGAGAACCGTATCGCCCGCCTTCACGGGGCGGATTTCGAACAGCAGCATCCAGGCGGTCAGGCCCTTCAGCATCAGCGCGGCGCCGTCTTCGTCGCTGACGAAATCGGGTAGCGGCACCATCGAAGCCGCCGCCCCGGTATAGTGCGTGGCATAGGTGCCACCGGCGAGATACGCGACCCGGTCGCCCGGCTTGAGATGCGTCACGCCCTCGCCGACTGCTTCGACAACACCGGCCGCTTCGGAGCCGAGCGTGGCGGGCAGCTTCAGAGGATAAAGTCCGGAGCGGTGATAGGTGTCGATAAAATTCAGCCCCACAGCCGTCTGGCGCACCAGCGCCTCGCCCGCGCCCGGCGCGCGCGGCGCCATCGGCTCGGCCGCGAGAACTTCCGGCCCGCCTGTTTTCTGTATACGGATGGCATAGGGCGTCGCGTCGGTCATGGGGCTCTCCTGATTTGCGGGGCAATCAAGCCCAGCGCGGCCCCCGCGTCAATTTTTTATGACCCTACTCGACACCCGAGATTGTTCGCTTTATGTTCCGGACATCAATTTTGGATGGGAGGATCACATGATCGGTTATGTAACACTCGGCACGCGCGACCTGGACCGGGCCGCGAAATTCTATGATGCCATCGCGGAGGAGATGCAGACGCCCCGCATGTTCACGATGGAGAATTTCATCGCCT